>CAVGSO010000029.1:0-20517 GCA_963631875.1 Firmicutes bacterium CAG:341
GCACTAAGCGAAAGAAATCACGCAAAAAGAGAACGGCGCAAGCCGTTCTCTTTTTATGTTCGCGCCCTGTCGGCGCGGCGGGAGGGGTCTCCCCCCTCCCCTGCGGGCGTTCACCGATGGTATGCTTCACCGAGGGACGCTTACAGATGATTTTTTATTACGCTGAGAAAATGTTGTTAAATTATTGACATACACGAGAGAGAGTGATAAAATTAACAAAGTGAAGGCGACAACGGAGTGGAAAGGAAGAGCAGTATGGCAAGACCGTTTGATTACACAGCAGAATACAACCGCAAGCTGACAACACCCGAGGAAGCGGCGCGTGTGGTGAAGAGCGGCGACTGGATCGACATCTCGATGGGTACGGGCTTCCCCTCCCTGATGGATGCCGCCATCGCCAAGCGCAAGGATGAGCTGCGCGAGGTCAAGATCCGCGGCTATCTGATCTTTGAGCCGATTCAGATGGTGGAGTGCGACCCGGAGCGCAAGCACTTCGTCTACAATAGCTGGCATATGTCCGGCTACGAGCGCAAGCTCTGCGACCGCGGGCTGTGCAACTTTAACCCGATGGTATTCCGCAATTTGGGGTGGTATTACAGCCAGTTCCTCACCGTCAACGTGGCCATGATGGCCGTGACGCCCATGAACGAACACGGCTACTTCAACTTCGCCGGAGCGACGGCCTCCGCCCGCGCCACGCTGGACAAGGCGGACATCGTCATCCTCGAGGTCAACGAGAACCTGCCGTGGGTCTACGGTGGGCTGGACGAGTGCATCCACATCAGCGACGTGAACATGATCGTCGAGGGGCCGCACGGCGCGCTGCCCAGCGTCAACTCCCCTGCCGCCAACGAGTCGGAGATGAAGATCGCCGAGTACGTGGTGCAGAACATGGCCGACGGCTCGACGCTCCAGCTCGGCATCGGCTCACTGCCCAACGCCGTGGGACAGATGATCGCCAAGAGCGACCTGCGCGACCTCGGCATTCACACGGAGATGCTCTGCGACAGCTATCTCGATATGTATAAGGCGGGCAAAATCACCAACACCAACAAGAAATTGGACCGCTACAAGAGCATTTTCGGCCTCGCCATCGGCTCGCCCGACCTGTACGACTGGATACGGGAGAACCCCGGCGTCGTCACCTACCCCATCAGCTACTGCAACGACCCCGCCAACGTCGGGCAGCAGGATAATTTCGTTTCGATAAACAACTGTATCTCCGTTGACCTGTACGGGCAGATCTGCGCCGAGAGCTCCGGCACGCGGCAGATCAGCGGCACGGGCGGTCAGCTCGACTTTTTGGAGGGCGCGGCGCTGTCCCGCGGCGGCAAGGCGTTCATCTGCCTGACCTCGTCCTTTACGGATAAGCAGGGCAACGTCAAGTCCCGCATCAACCCGCTCCTCTCCCCCGGCGACATCGTCACCGACCCGCGCAGCTTGGCGTATTACATCGTCACCGAGTACGGCGGCGTGAATTTGGTGGGCTGCTCCACGTGGGAGCGCGCCGAGAAGCTCATCTCCATCGCCCACCCCATGTTCCGCGACGAGCTGATCGCCAACGCGGAAAAGCAGGGCATTTGGATCAGATCCAATAAGCGGTGATGTCAATAGGTACTTATGCGGGCAAGCCCTCCGGTGAAACGGAGGGCTTGCCCCTGAATTCGGTGAATTATACTATTAAGTGCAGCAGTTGAAAAAGGGAGAAGCTACTGATGCTGACATCGTTTTAGATCCGTTTCTTGGCAGTGGAGCCGCTTGTATATCAGCCAATAGGCATAGTGTAAATTCCATAGGTATAGAAATGAACGACGACTATTATTTACTTTCCCAGAAAATCATTGAAGAAAAAACCTCTCTTGTCTTGGTAGACAAAAGAGGTTTCTTTTATGGTGCGAGCGATGGGACTTGAACCCACACGATCTTACGAACACAGGCACCTCAAGCCTGCCTGTCTGCCTATTCCAGCACGCTCGCATTCATAACACCAGTATATTATAGCAAAATTCACGCCGTTGTCAAGTGGTTATGTATAATTTCCCTTGAGTTTATTGTAGGACTACAATACATGTTTGACAAACCTACATAGCGCGGGGTGATGATTCCGCCGAGAAGGCTTGACATCTGTGCGGGGCGTTATATACTATTATAGTATGCGTTCACTTCTGAACGAAGCAAGAGGAAAGAGGAAAATTTTATGGAAATTTCTAAAAAAAATCTCTTCCGCATCTCCGAGGCCGCGTCCGCCTGCGGCGTCTCCCGCAGTACGCTGCTGCGCATGGAGGAGGCTGGGCTGCTCACCCCCGCCTATATCTCGAGCGAGAGCGGGCGGCGGTACTACGACAATTTCAGCATCAGCCGCGTTTTGCAGGTGCAGGCGCTGAAGGACTTGGGCATGGACGTGCAGGTCATGAGCGACTTTTTCTCCCAAAGCGGCAAGATCGACGGCCTCCTAAAGCCGCTGGAGGCACGGCTGGCGGAGCTTCAGCGCGCCGTGGAGGAGCTGTGGCTGAGGACGCAGGACGAGCGGAGCTGCTCGGTGCAGATCATGACGCTGCCCGCCGTCACCTGCCGCATGAGCCGCTGTGAGGGGCATACCATCGCGGAGAAGTACGCCGACGCCTACGCGCTCTACACGGACTGCGTGCGCTGCGGCTGCGTCCTCACGAACGAGCCGCTGTTTACCATCTCCGACCGGAAGGATTTTTTGGAGGGGTACATCGGCACAACGCCGTATCCGTTCTACTCCTGCGTCCCCGTGCGGCCGAACCGACGCATTCCGGACATCGTGACGCTGCCGCGGTGCCGCGTGCTGTCGGTGCTGTACTGCGGCGGGTACGACCACGTGGACGAGGCGTGGCTGCGGCTGGGACGCGAGGCGCGTGAGCGGGAGGTAAAAATTGTCGGGATGCCGCGCGTGCTGGGCATCGTCGCGCCCTACACCGGGCGGGAGATCGAGGAAAAACGCTACTGCTCGCGCATTGTCCTGCCCATCGAGGGCGACCTCGACGCGCCGGATGTCACCGTGGGGTGAGGGGAAGAGCAAGCCGGAGAGGCGGGATGGCCTCTCCGGTTATACATATTCTTGCGTTATAGCTTTGTGCGGCGATGTTTCATCAAATACGCCGTCAGGCCGCATAAATATGCGCTCATCCATCCCTTTACTCTCTCTGTAAGGGGAATTTGCTTCACTCTCCATACACCTTTATACATCCGTTTCGCATTTTGAGCGAGAACTTTTGGCTCTTCGTAATATCCTTTCGGTAAATAATGCGCGGCCGCTTGAATGCACCAGCGATTTCTTACTCTCGCTTCAAGGACAGCCTCGCCGTGCTCTCGATAAAATTCGATTTGCTCGTTCAGGTCAGTACACAAGTCCTGATAAATTTTCTTCTTAGGACGATTCGTGATGCTTTCAGAGTTATAGTAGTAGGCATAGACCACCCTTTTCGAAACGACCACTTTGTCGCAGGCATACAATGCCCTATACATTGTTCCTTCGTCATCAATAAGCCTCCCCTCCGGAAATCTCAGTTTGTCAAATAGGCTTCGATCGTATAATTTTGCCCACGCAGAAACATATTGAACGGCATCTTTTCCGAATTGACGTTCAACGGCCTCTTTCCCCGAAATCTGCTCAACGTGCTCCGGATTTTGTCCAAATCCATAGCGACCGCTGGCGGTCGCTTCGTAGTCCCCAATACAGATTTTCGCCGAAAATCTGTCCATTAAGCCGAATAAATATTCAACGCAGTCCGGGGCAATATAGTCATCCGAATCAACAAACATGACATATTCTCCGGTCATGATATCCAGTCCGGCATTGCGCGCAGAGGATGATCCTCCGTTCGCTTTGTGGATCACTCTGATTCTTGAATCATTTTCAGCATATTCGTCACAGATTTTTCCACAGTTGTCCGGCGAACCATCATCGACTAAAATAATCTCCAAGTTTTTATACGTCTGATTTCGTATCGAATCAATGCATCTGTTAAGATATTTCTCTACGTTATATACAGGTACTATAATGCTAATTAAGTTTTTCATATCTTCCTCCTGCATTGCTCACACGTCACTTCTTTCTGATTTGTCCCCACGAAGATGACAAAAAACATATCATTTTCTCTTTTTGTTAATAAGACCTTTCTACCCAGTGTAAGCGTCATTCGTCTCTCTCCTAGTCACGGAAGTATACAATCAACTGTCAAAATCAGCTTCCTACTAACGGGCATTTTCCACTTCATTAACTCCCAAAATGTTTCCCGTACTTCTTTTTTCAGCCGTCGCTTCGTCTCTGTCATAAACGGGTCACTGTGATCGTACCCGTTGAGATGCATTTGGGTCAAAAGTGTAAAGCGCGCCCGCTTGCTGTTCATTTCACAAGCGTATATGTATTCGGGCGTGTACCGCTCCACCTGCTTTTGAACCACATCCCAAACATCGAGCAAATCCAGCTTCTTTTTGCTGAATTTGCTGTTTGTCACACCTTCCGTGTTTTTGAAATAATGATAGAGCGGCGCATCTGTGCAAACCGCCGATTCACAGCTTCTTGCAAAGTAATAGCAGGCCTCTACATCCTCATTCATCTTGCCCTCAATAAAAGTATAGCCCTCCAAAATATCGCGTCGTACAATTCTCCCACACACACTGTGACCGTCCGACTCGCCATTCAAGCGGAAAAAGCGGTCCAATAAGTCTTTGCGGGACAAACGCTTGACCTTTGTCACGGCGGGCTGCGTTTCTGCATATCGCTGCGCTGCACACATTCCGCCTATCGCCATTGCCACACCGTATTTCTCGGTAAGGCCGTACAGTATTTCCAATGCGTTTATACTCAGCCAGTCATCACTGTCCACAAACGAAATCCAGTCGCCTTTAGCCTCTTTCAAGCCCGCATTTCTGGCAGAGCTTGCTCCGCCGTTTTCCTTGTGTATTACTCGGATCCTGTCGTCCTTTTTCGCCCAATCGTCGCACATTTGCGGACACCTGTCCGGCGAGCCGTCATCGACTAAAATGATCTCAATGTCTTCGAACGACTGCTTGCAGATGGAGCTGACGCACCTGTCCAAATATTTCTCCACCTTGTAAACCGGGACGATCACGCTGATTTTCGGCATATATTTCTCCTTTCCTCCGAGGGAACTGCCCTCTCGGCTAATCGAGTCATTTGTCTTTCGGCTCTCCCCTTCTCGCCGATATACCTTTGTAAAAAGCTTCTGCCCCGGAGTGCTGCACCGCGCGCTCCACGCGCACCATTTCATGCAGCAGGTCATATGTTCTTTTCCCTCGGGAAAAGAACGCGGCACCGGTGCCGTTTACGTCGATAATTTTCAGTTATATCTCGGAAACCGTTATTCTTTGACTGACCATTTTAGCAGCTCAGGCATATTCTTTCCTGCTGCAAAAAATGCGGTAACACTACCATACATCCCATGTATTATATCCTATGTTTTATTATCTTTCAAGGAAAAAACAAGAATTTTTCTGAAAATTGCGCTTTAGGGGCAAAAATATCCACCCTTGCGGGTGGATATTTTTATTTCGCATATTTATTTTGCTCAAAAGCCTTCGGCTTAGAAGCAGCCCTGCTCCATCATGGCCTCGGCGACCTTCTTGAAGCCGGCGATGTTCGCGCCGGCGACCAGATCGTAGCCCAAGCCGTACTCGGCAGCGGCCTCGGCGGACACCTTGTGGATGTTCTCCATCATCTTGTGGAGCTGATGGTCAACCTCCTCGGCCGTCCAAACCAAACGCTCGGAGTTCTGCGCCATTTCCAGCGCGGACACGCCCACGCCACCGGCGTTGACGGCCTTGGAGGGCGCGACGATGATGCCCTTCTGCTTGCGCAGGAAGTTCAGCGCGTCGTTGGTGGTGGGCATATTGGCGACCTCGATGTAGTACTTCACGCCGGAAGCGGCGATCTTCTCCGCGGACTCCATCTTGACGTCGTTCTGCATAGCGGCGGGCATATACACGTCAACATCCTTGACGCCCCAGCACTTCTCGCCGGCGACGAACTCGCAGCCGAACTTGTCGGCATAGGGCTTGCAGTGCATAGGATCCTTGGCGCGCATCTCGAGGATGAAGTTCAGCTTCTCGTCGGTGATCACGCCATCGGGATCGTGGACATAGCCGTCAGGACCTGCGAAGTAGGTGACCTTCGCGCCGAGCTGGGCGGCCTTCTTCATGATGCCCCAGCCCACGTTACCGTAGCCGGAGATGGCGATGCGCTTGCCCTCGATGGTGTCGTTCTCGTGCTTGAGCACTTCCTGCAGATAATACATAGCACCGTAGCCGGTGGCCTCGGGACGAATCAGAGAACCGCCGTAGCTCAGGCCCTTGCCGGTCAGGACGCCGTTCTCCCACACACCCTTGAGGCGGCGGTACTGGCCGTACAGGTAGCCGATCTCGCGGCCGCCCACGCCCATGTCACCGGCGGGAACGTCGATATCCGGCCCGATGTAACGATACAGCGCGGTCATGAAGCTCTGGCAGAAACGCATGACCTCGGCATCGGACTTCCCGGCGGGGTCAAAGTCGGAGCCGCCCTTGGCGCCGCCGATGGGCAGGCCGGTCAGACTGTTCTTAAAGGTCTGCTCAAAGCCCAAGAACTTGATGATGCCCTCGTAGACGTTCTTCTGGAAACGCAGGCCGCCCTTGTAGGGGCCGATCGCGCCGTTGAACTGGCAGCGCCAGCCGCGGTTGGTGTGCCACTGACCGTTATCGTCGCACCACACGACACGGAAGGTGAACATACGCTCGGGCTCGACCATACGGCCCAGCAGATCGACCTTCTCATACTCGGGATGCTTCTCGATGACGGGCTCCAGAGAGGACAGCACCTCTTCCACTGTCTGCACGAACTCGGGTTCGTTGCCATGCTTGGTCTTTACGCTCTCCAAAACGCTGGCCAGATAAGCATTCATATTAAATTCCTCCTCAAAAAAGTTCCGCAGTCGTATGAGATGTGCTTTGCCGCAGACGACCCATACGCTACCAATACCGATAATAACACCATTTGTCCAATTTCTCAAGTGGTTTTCCTTCAAAACCGCCTCCACAATAACACAAAATTTGCTCGCCGCTTTTGTGCAATTTGGCGAAAGCCGTTTTCCGGCCTCTGCGGCAAGATGCGGACTTGACAATTTCCCGTTTTCCTATATAATATTCTCGTGACGCACTGCGCGGCGTTACCAGTTACGTGCGGCCTTTGCAGGCCGTGAAAAGGAGATTTTGTATCATGCCTGTTTATCCCATCACCGTTGCCGGACTTCAGCGCGAGCTTCCCATCTGCAAGATCACCGATGAGCTTTATATCGGCGCGTTCATCTGCTTCGGTGACGCGGAGCTGACGGTCGCCTGCGCCCGTGATATGCTGACCCTGCTCGACGGGGAAAGCTACGACTATCTCTTCACCGCCGAGGCCAAGTCCATCCCCCTCATTCACGAGATGGCGCGTCAGAGCGGCGCGAAGAAGTACTTCATCGCCCGCAAAGGCCCGAAGGCGTATATGCCCGACCCCATCCACGTGGAGGACAGCTCCATCACCACCGCCGGAACGCAGCGGCTGTATTTGGGGCGCGACGACGCGGAGCTGATTCGCGGCAAGCGCATCGTGCTGATGGACGACGTGATCTCCACCGGAGGCTCGCTGCACGCCATGGAGGCACTCGTTGCGATGGCGGGCGGCACGGTCGTTGACCGTATCGCCGTGCTGGCCGAGGGCGCGGCTGCCCAGCGCAGCGACATCAAATTCCTCGCGCCGCTGCCCGTCTTCAACGCCGACGGCAGCGTGAAGTAAGCCGAGACATAAGTAGAAAGCGTGGCTGCACCGCTGCAGCCGCGCTTTTTTTATACCGCCGGGGGATAGACTTTTGCAATAAGCTGTGGTAATATGTAAAATTAACAAGGCTAATGCTATTTCTGCGACTAAGGAGGAACCACTATATGGCTGTGAAAGAGAGCTACGCGGGCAAGATCAACCGAAAGCTGAACAAGAAGCTGCGGATCATCGCCGTGGCCGCCGGGCGCGAAAAGGCCGATTTGGTGCTGAAAAACGCCACCTACGTCAACGTCTTCTCCAACGAGCTGTGTCAGGGTGATATTGCCGTGGCCGAGGGGCTGATCGTCGGCATGGGCGAGTACAGCGGTACGACGGAGGTCGATGTCTCCGGCCGGATCGTCCTGCCCGGCTTCGTGGACGCGCACATCCACCTTGAAAGCTCCCTCGTCAACCCCACGGAGTTTGCCAAGGCCGTGCTGCCGCACGGCACGACCACCGTCATCACCGACCCGCACGAGATTGCCAACGTCATGGGAACGGACGGTATCGAGTATATGCTTCAGGCCACCGAGGATCTCCCCGTGGACGTGCGCTTCATGCTGCCCTCCTGCGTCCCCGCCACGCCGCTCGACGAGTCCGGCGCGAACTTGGACTACCGCGCCATCGACAGCTTCTACGACCACCCCCGCGTGCAGGGGCTGGCTGAGATGATGAACTTCGTCGGCACGATCAACGGCGACCCGCAGGTCGTGGAGAAGATCGTCGCCAGTCAGGCGCACCACAAGAAGATCGACGGCCACGCGCCCGACCTCAAGGGCAACGACCTCAACGCCTACGTCGCCGCCGGGGTCTACTCCGACCACGAGTGCCACGACTTGGATGACGCCATCGCCAAGCTCCAGCGCGGCCAGTTCATCATGATCCGCGAGGGGACGGCGGCGCGGAATTTGGAGGCGCTCGCGCCCCTGCTGTGCGACAAATACGTGGAGCGCTGTATGTTCTGTACCGACGATAAGCACCCCAACGACCTGCTGGAAAAGGGGCATATCGACTACATTGTGAAAAAGGCCATCTCCCTCGGAGTTGACCCCATCACCGCCATCAAGGCCGCCTGCCACAACGCCGCCCGCTACTTCCTGCTCAATAACCGCGGCGCGATCGCGCCCGGCTATTTGGCCGACTTCGTCATCATCGACGATTTCCGGCACTTCAACATCGAAAAGGTTTACAAACGCGGTGCACTGATGGTGGAAAACGGCGTAGTGGCGGACTTCCCGCTGCCGGAGATCGACCCCTATCTGGTCGAGCGCGCCCACGATACGTTCCACGTGGCCACCCTCTCCGCCGCGGACTTCATCGACAACCGTCCCCACGCGGTCATCGGCATGGTCAACGGCGAGATCACCACGACCGACGGCGGCTACACCGACCGCATCGACGCGGACTACGACATTCTCAAAATCGCCGTCATTGAGCGGCACAAGAACACCCACCACATCGGCCTCGGCTACATCAAGGGCTACGGGCTGAAAAAGGGCGCGGTCGCCACGAGCATCAGCCACGACAGCCACAACATCATCGTTGTCGGCACGAACGAGGAGGACATGGCCTTCGCCGTCAACCATCTCGTTCAGGCACATGGCGGTATCACCGTGGCGGAGGATGGCCATGTGCTGGGCGATCTGCGGCTGAACATCGCCGGCATCATGTCCGACGATACGCTGGTGAACGTCAACCGTGATTTGGAAAAGGCCAAGGCCGAGGCGTACAAGCTCGGCGTCTCCGAGGGCATCGATCCGTTCATGACCCTCAGCTTTATGGCCCTCCCTGTCATCCCCAGCCTGCGCATCACCACCCGCGGCGTCTTCGATGTCACCACCCAGCGGTACGTTTGATAGGAAAAAAGCAACATATACGCAGGAACAGGACACGCCACGCGTGTCCTGTTCCTGCGTTTTCTCCGCCCTAAATCACGCTGTGATGAATAAATTTTCAAAAAATGAAAATTAGGGGTTGCAAACCTGTCTCTTATATGGTAACATACGTCCATCAAGTAGATACAGCCCGATGAACCGCTCGGAATGAAAAAACCGGACGGGGAGGGAACTCTGGAGAAACCCATTTGGTTGGGTGCCGAAGGTGCAAGGCGCGGCCGCGCCGAATCTCTCAGGCAAAAGGACGGAGCAGACAGGGCATTCCCTGTCGGTCGGACTTCTCCGGAGTTGCCGCGCTGCGGCAGCTCTATTTTTTGTGTAAGGAGAAAGAAACGTATGTTAGAAAGTGTGCTGTACCCCATTGTTGCAAAAATCAACGAATATCTGTCCAATTACATCCTCATTTTCCTGCTCGTCGGCGTGGGTCTGTGGTACTCCATCAAGACGCGCTTCGTGCAGGTACGCTGCTTCGGCGAGGGCATGAAGCGGTTTTTCGGTGAGCTGAACCTGCGCGGCGGCGCGCAGAAGAGCGGCATGACCTCGTTTCAGGCCGTGGCGACCGCCATTGCGGCGCAGGTCGGCACGGGCAACATCGTCGGCGCGTCCGGCGCGATTTTGACGGGCGGCCCGGGTGCGATCTTTTGGATGTGGGTCATCGCGTTCTTCGGCATGGCGACGATCTACGCCGAGGCCACGCTGGCGCAGAAGACGCGCATCGTTGAGCCGGACGGCAACATCAAGGGCGGCCCGGTGTACTACATCACGACCGCGTTCAAGGGCGGCTTCGGCAAATTCTTGGCCGGGTTCTTCGCCGTGGCCATCATCTTGGCGCTGGGCTTCATGGGCTGCATGGTGCAGTCGAACTCCATCGGCTCGACGATGGAGACGGCCTTCGGCATCCCCTCGTGGGTCATGGGCATCGTCCTCGTGATCGTCTGCGCCATCATCTTCATGGGCGGCGTGCAGCGGCTCGCCGCCGTCACGGAGAAGCTCGTCCCGATCATGGCGGTCGTGTTCCTGCTGGGCGGCCTCATCGTGCTGGTGTGCCGCATTCAGTACGTCCCCGCGACGTTCGGCATGATCTTCAAGTACGCCTTCCAGCCGCAGGCCATCATCGGCGGCGGGTTCGGCTACGCGCTCAAGACCGCCATCAGTCAGGGCGCGAAGCGCGGCCTGTTCTCCAATGAGGCCGGTATGGGTTCGACCCCGCACGCCCACGCACAGGCCAACGTGGCGCACCCGCACGATCAGGGTGTGGTGGCCATGGTCAGCGTCTTTATTGATACCTTCGTGGTGCTGACGCTCAACGCGCTCGTCATCATCTGCACCCTCTACACCCCGGACGGCCCGCTCGCCGGCGGCTATGTCGGCGACATCACCGAAACGCTGGGCAAGACCAATCTGGCGCAGACCGCTTTCGGCTCTGTCTTCGGGGCTGATCTGGGCGCGAAATTCGTCGCCATCTGCCTCTTCTTCTTCGCGTTTTCCACCATCCTCGGCTGGAACCTCTTCGGAAAAATCAACGCGAACTACCTCTTCGGGCGCAAGAACCCCAAGCTGTGCAGCACGATCTACACCTTCATCGCGCTGGTGTTTATCTTCCTCGGCACGGTCTCCGGCAGCGACTTCGTGTGGGAAGTGACGGATATGTTCAATAACCTCATCGTCCTGCCGAACGTCATCGCACTGTTTGCGCTGACAGGCATGGTCGTCGCCAGTGTGAACGAGGTGAAGAAGCGCAAGACCACGCTTTGACACCGCTGCAGCTTGACAAGCGAAAGGAGGCCGACAACTCGGCCTCCTTTTTCTGCTTTTTGCGAAAAATGAGAAATTAGGGCTTGACATTTGAAGCCGTTTCTGCTATATTTATCGAGTCGGCAGCGACAAGGAAAATTCCACATGAGGGTATAGCTCAGCTGGGAGCCCGGTTGAAGCGGTAAACACCCCCGCACTAATTGAATAAGAAATTACTCAGCGCACCCCTTATACGGGGGTATAGCTCAGCTGGGAGAGCGTAATGTACTAAAACATACCCCCATTTGAGCAGAACTTTCGACAACTTAATAGTTTGGTTCCTCGATTTTCGACAAATTGGATATTCGGGGGTATAGCTCAGCTGGGAGAGCGCTTGAATGGCATTCAAGAGGTCAGCGGTTCGATCCCGCTTATCTCCACCATTTTGGGGAACCAAAAACGAAAGCTCGTTTTGGTAACAAAACGAGCTTTTACTTTCATACAGGCAGGTCGGCACATCAAATGCCATTCTGCGTTGTCCCATTTAGGGCGTTTTGAGTATTTCTCAAGACGCCCTTTTTTCATGCCCAAATCTGGAGGTGAAATATGAGTGACAGATCTGTGTTTGATTACTACTACGGCGAGGAGAGCGAAAGCTGCTCCTTTTATCGCATCCCGCGGCTGCTCATCGTGGGAGAACGGTTCTCCGGCCTGTCCATGGATGCCAAGCTGCTGTACGGCCTAATGCTGGACAGGATGAACCTGTCGGCACGGAACGGCTGGTATGACGATGCAGGCCGCGTCTACATCTACTACACGCTGGAGGAGATACAGGAGAGCATGAGCTGCGGCCACGGCAAGGCTGTGCGGTTGCTGGCAGAATTGGACACCGGCAAGGGCATCGGTCTTATCGAGCGAACCAAGCAGGGGCAGGGCAGACCGACGCGCATCTACGTCAAGCGCTACACCACACGGGAGATGCCCGCGCCGCCCGCTGTACCGCCTGACTTCCCAAATGAGGAAGTCCAGACTTCCGAAAATGGGAAGTCAGGAGTTCCCAAAAACGGAAGTGCAGACTTCCCAAAAGGGGACGCGAATTATAAAGATATAAACCAAACAGATATGAGCCAGCTTTATCCATCCCCACCTCCTTCACTGGCAGGCAGCTGGTGGGAGAGGAAGAAGGCGGCGGAAGAAGTACGCACTCGCGTTGCGTATGACCAGCTGTGCCGCCGCTATGACCGCGAGAGCGTGGATGAACTGATTGCCGCCATCACCGACGTGCTGTGCAGCACCCGCCCCACGCTCCGCATCGGCGGTGAACTGCTGCCCACCCAGCAGGTGCAGGAGCGTTTCCGACAGCTGGAGTACGACCATCTGGAATATGTCATTGAAAGCCTGCGGCGTTCTACGGCGCAGGTTTTCAACGTTCGGGCGTATTTGCTGACCATCCTGTATAACGCGCCCGTCACCATCAGTCACTTTTATCAAGCCGAAGTCCAGCACGATATGGACACCGGATAGTACCCGCTTCCCGTGGAGGCGGGCTTTATCATATCACCGATAAAAGGAGGAGCATCCCATGCATACCGAGTATTTCCTGCTGACTGCGGACGTGACCGTGCAGATGCCGGTCACGCTCATTGTTTCCACGCAGACCTGCGGCAAGAGCCGCCCTGCCCCTGTGCGAAACCCGTCTCAACTTGAGACGGGTTTTGACATATTACGACGAATTGGAGGTAAACGGATATGGCAGAAGAAAAGAAAAATCCGCTGATCGGTGCGTTCCGCAGCCCGCCCCCGAAAGAGGACGCAAAAGCACCGCCTGATGCAAAGGCGGCAGAACCAGTGAAACCGCCCGCCGCTGACAGGTCTGCCCCTGCGGTGCAGAAGCCCACCGAGCCGGTCAAGCCGGTGATCCTGCCCAAAGCGGAGGAACCCAAAGCTGCGCCGAAGCCGAACGGCACGGCGACGCCGGTAAAGCCCACGGAGGGAAAGCCTGCGGCGAAGCCGCCCGTACCAGCCAAGGTCGAGGACGCCAAGGCTGCGGTAAAACCGGCTATGCCTGCTAAGCCGGAGGACACGAAGCCTGTTGCAAAGCCGGAGGAGAAGAAAGCAGAGAAACCCGCCAAGACAGAGGAAAAGAAACCGGTGGCCGCACCTGCCGAAAAGAAGGATAAGAAGCCTGAGGAAAAGCCGCCTGCAAAGCAGGAAGAAAAGAAAGCGGATGTGCCGGCAAAGTCGGAGGATAAGAAGCCCGCCGAGGATAAGCCTGTGCCCAAGGCAGAGGCGGAGAAAAAGGAGCAGGAAACGGACGCGGAGGGCATCCCTAAGGATTTCAAGCTGAACATCGTGGGCGAGGGCGCACTGGGTTCCGTGGTCATGCTGCCGGTGGACAAGATCGACGACTTTGAGGGGCATCCCTTCCCCGTGCAGGATGACAAGGATATGCTGGACTTGGTGGAGAGCGTCAAGAAGTTCGGTGTGCTGGAGCCTGTCACGGTCATCCGCAGCAGCAAAGACCCCGAACGCTATGAAATGGTGGCAGGCCATCGCCGTAAGCACAGCTGTGTGCTGGCTGGCGTGGCACAGATCCCCGCCATCGTCCGCGACATGGATCGGGACAGCGCCATCATCTATATGGTGGATTCCAACCTCAAGCGCGAGAATATTTCGCCCATGGTCAAGGCGCGGGCCTACTCCATGAAGCTGGAGGCCATGAAGCGTAAGGCGGGGCGGCCTACCAAGGCGCAGCTGGAGGCAGGCTACAAGCCCATGCGGGCCGACGAGCAGCTGGCACAGCAGACCGGCGAAAGCCGCGCCACCATCCAGCGGCTGACCCGCCTGACCAAGCTGGAGCCGGAATTGCAGGACATGGTGGAGGAAAAGAAGCTGCCTGTGAACACCGCCGCGGATATTTCCTATCTGAAGCCGCAGGAGCAGAAAGCGCTGGCGGACGCCATCAAGCGGGAGGATAAAGTCCCCTCCGGTACGCAGGCCGCCGAGCTGAAAAAGGACAGTCAGGCGGGTAAGCTGACCACGGCGAAGATCGAGCAGACCGTGGCGCCCACCAAGCGTGAGATGTCGCCGCCATTGAAGGTCACGTTCAACGAGGATGAACTGCGCGCCTACTTCCCCAAGAAGGATACCACGGTGGGCGATGTGAAGCGTGTGGTGTTCGAGGCGCTGGATCTGCGGCAGAAGGCATTGGACAGGCAGAAGGCCAGAGCCGAACAGGAAAAAGCAGCAAAAAAAGCGACGCCGGGTAAAGCGAGGTGATGGATATGGAACGGCGGGAGGACTCATTCTATACCGCCTATTCCTACGGCGACAAGCTGGAGGAGGGTCACAAGCTGACGCTGGAGCATCACATCTCTTTTGATCAACGCCATGCCGACCTGTCCGCGCTGACGTGGATGCCCCTTGACCGGCTGCAAGCCCTGCGGAGCAAGAGCGTGGAGGCGGAAAAGATCGTGTTCCGCGACTTGCAGGAGGCCACCAAACGCTGGGAGGAGCAAGCGGCGCAGACCATGATACTGGACAAGGCCATCGAGTATGTGAAAACGCCGGAAGTGCAGCACAGCGGCAACCGGTGGGAGGATACCGATTATGGCTGGCGCAGGATCAGCAATATGGTCTATCAGATGTCCTACCGCATCCGCGAGGATACTGCCTACGATCATAAGCAGAAAAAGCAGGTGCCGGTGGCGTGGTATGTGTCATGGAGCGTGAGCTACAATGTCCCGTGCAGGAAAGACCCGTACAGTAGTACGCCATCGCCGCTGGCCAGTCAGGACAACAAGAGGTATACAGACAAGGCTGCCGCCGAACGGTATGTGCAGGGGCGTATCGCCGCCTATGCCCATCTGTTCCAAGAACTGTCACCGCCGCTGCCGGAAAACCACGCGCACCTGTTTTCCGTGAATGGGCAGCTGCTGCCGGGGTACACCGTCCAGCCGCACCAGCCGTCGCCGCAGGAGCTGCTGGATTTTCTGGAGGACGGCGACGCGCCGCCGAAAAAAGAGCCGAAGCCGAAAAAGCGAAACCATGATATGACACGATAGGAGTGAGCGCATGAAAGTCCTGATGGTAGAACCTGGGACAGCACCCTATGAAAAGGAACTCAACGGCCTTCACGAGATGCAGGCGGCGGTGGGTGGCCTGATACAGGCCATCTATCCCTTCGAGGACAAGGTGGCCGTTGTCTGTGACGATGAGGGGATGTTGAAGCCCAACGAGTTCAACCGCAGTATGCCGGGCGGCTACGGCGGTGTGTTCGGCCCGTTCTTTGTCTGCGGCTTGGGCGAGGATGACTTTACCTCTCTGACTCCGCAGCAGATGGAGGTCTATAAAAAGCAGTTCCGCAAAGCGGAGATACTGCTGGGCTTCCAAGACAACACGCCTGTTACCCTGCGGGTCGAGCCGATGAAAAAGCGTGATGCACCCAAGAGGGAACGTCCCGACACGCCGGAGCATTGAGGTGGATTGACATGATGGCCATGGATATTCACAAGACACGCTTTGAAGCAGTGGAGATATGCGGCATACCCGCCCTTTTCACCGTGGAGCGTGTCCGCCGTTCTGAACTGCCAAACGGCATTTATGCCTACGATATGCAGACCTCCGAGGAGGACTGGTCACAGCCGTGCCTGCTGGCCTGCCATATCACTGTGGAGCATTACGGCACAGTGCTTACCGGCCAGCGCATTGACCTGCCGGAAAATGGATACCGCGACCTGACCGCAGACGATTTCAGCTGGCCATGTTCCACCGACAGGCCGACCATCGCGGAGTTCGCCCAGCGGCACGGCCTGCATATCAAGCCCCGTTGTCACGCAAAGACTGCCCCGACCCGATAGAGTGGACAGCACCGTTTCGGTGCTGTCCACGCAAGCATGGCATTTGGTAGTACAAATGCCGCTTGTTAGGGGCGCAGCCCCTAAGACCCCGCGTTTACGCTTCGCGTCTCAATTTGAGACGCATTTTTATGGAGGTGATGCCGACGAGAACGCGAAACCGGCACGTCAGCGTTTGGCTGACGGATGCCGAGCTTGCCCACCTGCGGAAACAGGCCACTGCCGCAGGACTGGGCATCGACCCATTTCTTCGCAGCCTGATACTGGGCGTGCAGCTGCGGCCACGGCCACCCGACACCTACGCCGCGCTGCTGCGGGAACTGTCTGCCATCGGCAACAACATCAATCAGATCGCCCACACCGTCAATGGGCAGAAATACGCGGCGGACAGTCAGATCGACCAAGCCGCGGCACTTGTCCGCAGGGCGTGGCGGCTGGTAAAGGACAGCTTTTAATGGCCTATACGAAGATCATCGTTATACGGGGCAGGCTGGATAAGTGTCTTAGCTATGCCGCCAACGAGGAAAAGACCTATCTGGAAACGGCGGTGGACTACGCGCTGGATCGCGGCAAAACGGAGCGTGTATGCTTCGAGACAGCCATCAACTGCGGCAGGGACACCGCCTATCAGGACATGATGCAGACAGCACGGCGCTGGGGCAAGCAGAACCGTGTCCGCAAAGGCTATCATGTGATCCAGTCCTTCCACCCCGGCGAGATGACGCCGGAGCAGGCTCACGCCATCGGCGTGGAGCTGGCTCAACGGCTTCTGGGCGGGAGGTATGAGGTGGTGGTAGCCACCCATCTGGACAGGTTGCACCTGCATAATCATGTGGTGTTCAACGCCGTGTCCTTTGTGGACGGGAAGATGTACCGCGATACCTTCCGCGACTACTACGAGGGCATCCGTGGTGTGTCGGACGCCCTGTGCCGTGAGCATGGGCTGTCCATCATCGAGCCATCTGAGGCCGCTGTGCCGCAGGGCCAGTATCAGGCGCAGCGCCACGGCAGGACGACTCTGCGGGATGTGGTGCGCCGCGATGTGGACGAGGCCATCCGCAGGTCATACAGCTATGCGGACTTCTTGCGTGAGCTGCGGCGCATGGGGTATCAGGTGAAAAGCGGCGCCAATGTGAAGCACACCGCCGTGCGTCCGCCCGATGGTCAGAGATTTATCCGGCTGGACAGCCTGGGCGATGGGTACGATGAGGCCGCCATACGCAGCAGGGTAAAGGCTGCGCCGCAGCAGCCGGTACAGCTGCCCCGCAAGACCTATCGTATACGGCGAAAACCGGTACAGAAAAAACCACGGTCTTATTTCCAACGGCTGTATCTGTACTACCTGTACCTGCTGGGTTCGCCGCGGTGGAAAGCGTATCGTACCTCGCCTGCCCTGCGGCGGGAGGTGCTGAACCTGGACAGGTATCAGGCACAGTTCCGGTATCTGCGGACAAACCGTATTGAGACGCGGCAGCAGCTCACCATGCAGCGGGACGCACTGCAAGCGGAGGTGGACGCGCTCACCGAGCAGCGGCGGCAGCTGTATCTGGCGCGGCGCAGAGGTGTGACGGGACTGGATGCGGACATCGCGGCGTATACGGACAGGCTGCGGATATTGCGGAGGGAGTGGAAACAGTGCTGCTGCATTGAGACGGACGCACAGCGCATCGAGCAGCAGCTGACCGCACAGCGGGAACAGGAAATTTCAGAAAAAGGAGGTCGGGAGCATGGATGCAGGCAGCGAAGCCGCTGACCTGATGGTACGGGAAGGCTTACAGATCACGGAAGCGACCATTAAGCTGCTGGCCGCAGGCAGCAAAAATCTGGCGGCATTTCTCTATGCACTGGCAAAGGACAACAAGCGCGTATCCGGCAAAACCAATATGGGGCGCCTGCTGCGGGAGGGTAAGGAACTGCGGGTGTTCCAGCTGCGGGAAAGCGATCTGGCCGCGTTCAACGCCTATGCCAAGAAAGGTATCCTCTACGCGGTGGTCAAGGACAAGAACGCCGGTGATGGGTTGGTAGATCTTATCACCAACGTAGACTTTGCATCGCAGGTCAATTTGTTTCTGGAACGCCACGGCTATGCCGCACCGCAGCGGGAGGATGACGCGGCAAAAAAAGCAGATGCCCGCGCTCCACAAGGGAACTTCTCACCACAGCGCGGGAATGGCTTGCCGCAAGAGAGGACGACTACTGAGGGCAAGCCCTCGGTAAAGGGGCGACTGGCGGCGTTGAAGCGTGCTGCACAGGACGTAGAGCCGCAGCTGCCCAATGGACGGACACCGTCCAAAATGCGAGAATAGGAGGATTTCAGTATGGCAAATCTGGAGGCCATCGTATCAAGAAAAACAGAAAATGACACCCAGTGGAAAGCGCGTCAGCAGGCGGACAGGGAGAACCTGATGGCCTTGCAGGACGCGGGTGTGCTGGAGATTACCAGCAGCGCCGAGGCGTACACCCGCTATCTGGAGCTGCAAGGGGACAATCCGGCATACAGCGCTGGCAATATCGCGCTGGCGATGGTGCAGGATGCGAACGTGACCGTGTTCGGCACAAAAGAGAAATGGAAAATGCTGGGACGATCCGTGCCGGTCAGCGAGAATGGCAACGGCATTCACATTTTCGCCCGTTCCACCTTCGGCAAGGGCTACACGCTGGCGGACGCCTACGATATACGGCAGACGCAGGGGCGGCCTTTGAAGGAGGTGCATCTGGAAAATGACACACGGGACATGGAATCAGCCATGACCACGCTGCTGAACTACGCCGTGTGTCAGGTGGTCATCGACAAGGGTCTGGACACCCCTGCGGTCTACGACCCGCAGCGGATGGAGCTGGCCATCAATCCTGACTATCCCGACCATGAGATGTTTGCCGCCATCGCTACGGCGGTGGCACATTCGCGGCTGCACGGGAAAGGCTACAATGCGCAATACGATTATGCCGAGTCCGATCTGGACGCGCAGAGCGTATCGTATCTGCTGTGCCGACGCTTCGGAGTGGAACGCGACCTGCCGGATACCGCAGATCTGTCCGCCCTGTACGAGGGCTGGGACGCACAGGAACGGCGGCAGGCGCTTGACCAGATACAGAAGATGAGCAAGCAGATCGGCGCATCGGTGGAGAAAAGCATCACGCCTCAGAGAAGCCGTGTCCCGATGCAGCACAACGGACGTTAGGGTTTCCCCCTGCTGGGGGAGTGTAAGCCGCCGCACAGCACCCGTCAAGGCTGGGCGGCTGCCTTGCGGCAGCCACCCACGAGCCGCCCAACGTGTGCGCTGGGCGGGCCTTGACCGAAGCCGCGCAGCGGCTTATAAGGCATACAAGGGGGAAACCCACACTATCCGCGCAGAGCGCGGATAGTCGCATCATGGTCAGCGGCGCACCCGCGGCAGATGGTACGTTCACGGCGGGAATTGCGTCTCAAGTTGAGACACAATTTTCGGCAAAAACTGATGCAGGCCGATTTTTTGACGGTGCAAAAATGGTGCGATAAAATAATAGTAACCTAATATTTAAGGAGGGAATTACATGAGAAAAGTACCCATATTCCTGTTGGCGGTCAGCCTTTCCGCACTGCTTGCGGGCTGTGCCGGACAAGCGGTGCCGCTGGGTGGCGCAGCCCAACTCGGCGCTCTGTCAGCCACCGCCGTGACCAGTGCAACGGTGGCCGATGAAAAGCAGGATGTGCCTGCACCGGCAGATGATCCCAACGAGGAGAACCCTGCTGACCCCGCGCAGGACGCCAAGCCGCAGGAGGATACCCAGCAGCCCGAAGGCAAGGCGGATGCTTCCGAAAGCCTCGCACCCACTGGCGAGGAGCAGCCCGACGTGCCGGAGCAGCCGACCACACCCGAACAGCCGGTGATGCCCGCACCTGCACCGACACCAGCAGAGGAACGGGAACAGATAGTGCCGGAAGTTACCCCCGAACCTGCGCCCGCACCTGAACTCGCCGCCAGCGGAGACATCTACTCCATCGCGGAGGCTATTCGGGTGGGTAACGAGTACGCAAGAGCGCAGTACGGCGTGACCATCGACACCAGCATGACTGCGGCCAATTCCAGCTTCTTCCCCGGCACGGCGGACAGTGTATCATGGCTGGCGGAGAACGGTGGACAGGCGGCATTGACCGCTGCGGTGCGGGGTAATGTGGACGCCACCTTCGCCTGCCTTGCCGCTATGGACGGCGCGGAAACGGTCAGCG
>CAVGSO010000030.1:0-20501 GCA_963631875.1 Firmicutes bacterium CAG:341
ACAAGAACGCAGGAAGCGACATGCACCCTCGACGAACTGTCCACCTATACCGCGAAGTTCACAAACACCGCCTTTGCCGAGCAGACAGAAACCAATGTGAAGACGGCGGATAAGCTCAACCACGACTTCAGCGTGCAGCAGTCTGACGCAACGCAGCACTGGAAGAAATGTTCCCAGTGTGAAGCGACTAACACCAAGACCAACCACAATTTCGGCGATTGGAACGGTGGGAAGAGAACCTGCTCTGGCTGCAGCTACGAGGAAACCTGCACCCACACGTGGGATACCGGTGAGGTGACAACTAAACCCACCTGCACGGCAGAGGGCGTGAAAACCTTTACCTGCTCCGTGTGCGGCTCGACAAAGACGGAGAAAGTTGAGAAAACCGCGCACAATCCCGGCACCGCCGTGACAGAAAACGAAGTTGCCGCTACCTGCACAACCAACGGCAGCTATAATAGTGTGGTGTACTGCTCTGTCTGCCATACAAAGCTGAGCAGCACGGCAGAAACAATTCCCGCCCTGAACCACAACCTTGAACACCACACAGCCAAGGCCGCCACCTGTACGGAAATCGGCTGGAACGCCTACGACACCTGCCAGCGCACGGGCTGCGGCTATACGACAAAGGTTGAAATTCCGGCCAAGGGTCACACCGAAGTGACTGACGAAGCCGTCGCCGCGACTTGCACAGCGACGGGCAAAACCGAGGGCAAGCACTGTTCCGTGTGCAATGAAGTCCTTGTCAAGCAGGAAGTTGTAAACGCCCTCGGCCATAACACAGTCGCGCACGAGGCCAAGGCCGCTACCTGTACGGCCATCGGCTGGGACGCTTACGCCACCTGCTCGCGCTGCGGCTACTCGACGTATGTCGCAATCGCCGCCACGGGTCACGCCATGACCCACCACCCCGCCGTCGCCGCGACGTGCATCGCCGCGGGCAATGTCGAATACTGGTATTGCTCAACCTGCCAAAAGAATTTCAAGGACGCGCAGGGGGATGAAACGCTGGACACCGTGGAAACAGCCATTGACCCCAACAACCACGACCGCCTACACCACGAAGCCCAAGCCGCCACCTGTACGGAAATCGGCTGGAACGCCTACGACACCTGCCAGCGCACGGGCTGCGGCTATACGACAAAGGTTGAAATTCCGGCCAAGGGTCACAGCATGACCCACCACGAGGCCATCGCCGCGACGTGCATCGCCGCGGGCAATGTCGAATACCGGTCCTGCGCCAACTGCGGAAAGAATTTCAGCGACGAGGCCGGGGAGACCGAGTTGGACACCGTGGTGACGGCTATCAACCCGACGAACCACGCCGGGCAGAAGACTTGGGCGACCACTGCAGCCACCCACGAGCAGACGTGGGACTGCTGCAACGTCGTGGTCGTTGCAAGCGAGAACCACGAGTGGGAAAACGGTACATGTACCGAGTGCGGCTACAAGTGCCTGCACTCCAACGCGGTCGACGACGGCAACTGCCTGACCGCCATCGTCTGCCCTACCTGCGGCCGGACCACGAAGGCGGCGGAGACGGCGCACGCATGGGGCCGCTACGTTGTCACGGAGGCTGCGACTACGAGCAGCGCGGGCGTGGAGACGCGCGATTGCCAGCACACCGGCTGCGAACAGACGCAGACACGCGCCATCGCCAAGCTGACGCCTACGCCCGTGGTGACACCGACCTACACGGTCAGCGGCACGGTGCATGACAGCAAGCATACGGCAGCCGAAGGCGTGACTGTGCATCTGGTGCTGGGCGACAGGCAGATCGCCGAAGCGACCACCGACGCAAGCGGAGCATACCGCTTCGACGGCGTGACGGCGGGCGTGTATAACCTCGTCGCCGAGCTCAACGGCGCAGCCAAGACGATCAAGGTCGAGGTCAGGGGCGCAAACGTCACGGTGAACCGGATCACCATGCCCGAGGGCACGACCAGCTCCGTGGTGGAGGTCAAAACCACGGACGAGACGAAGCGCGTTGACGCGGCGGTCGGCAATTTGGAAGAGCTGTTCACGCTGCCGGACATCTTCACGGAAGCGGACAAGGAAGTCTCGAAGAGCGACGGCGGCAGCGTGGAGATCAAGCTGACCGTGACGCGGGAGGACGAGGAGAAGACCAGCGCGGCCATCACCGAGAAGCTCGAGGCGAAGAACGAGATCGGGATGCTGCTCGACCTCACCGTGAACAAGACAATCACGCGGGGCGACGAGGTGACGGTCACGAATATCCCGAACACCGGGGTGCTGCTCGAGGCAACCATTTGCCTGCCCGACGGGTTGCAAGGCAAGGGGAATTATACCGTGTATCGTCTGCACGGTGGCGAAGTGAACGCGCTGACGACTGCGCCGAACGCGGCGGGTGAGTATATCACCATCGGCAGCGACAAGCGCACCGTCACCATCCACGCGAAGTATTTCTCCGAGTACGTCATCGCCTACCGCGAGGCGACGGCGGCTCCCGGCCGGGCGTATATCACCATCAACACGCCCGCCGCGACCGCGGCTGAGACGGCAAAATCCGAGTCCGCCAATACCTTCGACGCGGGCGTGGGTGTCTACACCGTCAGCGCGGTTTTGAGCGTCATCGGCATGGCGTGGGGTGGCAGGAAGAAGCGTTGAGTAAGGCTGAATAACACAAAAAGAGAACGGCGTTGCCGTTCTCTTTTTGTAAGATATACATTTTCTATCGTAGCTTTGGCAAGCGTCAAAGCTACCATCGATTGACAAGGGTAAACACGCCTGACAGCGTGTCTTCCCGGCGATTTTTGCCCTTTTCGCTTTGGCGGGCGTCAGCAGAGACGCATAGTGTGTACCTATGAAAATGCACCCATCTCTCCTATCTTTTTATTCTCTTGTCCAAGATGCATTGTCGTCCTACACAGCCGAGATAGGCAAAATGCCGTGTTTCTATTGCAATCCGGCAAAAATGCGCGTATAATAAAAACTTGATTTTAACGACATAAGGAGTGTGAGACAATGACCGAGGACATCAAGACCACCGCGCCGGAGGACGCCGGCAAAAACTTCATCTTGAATTTTATCGACGAGGACATCGCAGAGGGTGGTCAGTTCCAAGGAATGACCGTCCACACCCGTTTCCCGCCCGAGCCGAACGGCTATCTGCACATCGGCCACTGCAAGGCGCTGACCATCGACTTCGGCACGGCGGAGAAGTACAACGGCCTGTGCAACCTGCGCATGGACGACACGAACCCCGCCAAGGAGGACACCGAGTACGTGGAGGCCATCCAGCAGGACATCCACTGGCTCGGCTTCGACTGGGGCGACCGCTTCTACTACGGCAGCGACTATTTTGAAAAGGACTACGAGTACGCCATCGAGCTGATCAAAAAGGGACTGGCCTACGTCTGCGAGCTGACGCCGGAGGAATTCAAGCGCAACCGCGGCGACATCGGCATTCCCGCCGTCTCTCCCTACCGCGACCGTCCCATCGAGGAAAACCTGCGGCTGTTTGAGAAGATGAAAAACGGCGAGGTGGAGGAGGGCAAAATGACCCTCCGCGCAAAGATTGACCTTGCCAGCGGCAACTTCAATATGCGCGACCCGGTCATCTACCGTATCCGCTTCATCAACCACCATCGGCAGGGGACGAAGTGGTGCATCTTCCCCATGTACGACTTTGCCCACCCCATTCAGGACGCACTGGAGGGCATTACGCACAGCCTCTGCTCGCTGGAGTACGAGGAGCATCGCCCGCTCTACGACTGGGTGGTGAACAACGTCTCCATCCCCTACCACAAGCCCCGCCAGATCGAGTTCGCCCGCTTGAACATCGACCACACTGTCATGTCCAAGCGCAAGCTGCGCAAGCTCGTGGAGGAGCATTACGTCTCCGGCTGGGATGACCCGCGTATGCCGACGCTGTGCGGTCTGCGCCGCCGCGGCTACACCGCCGCGTCCATCCGCAGCTTCTGCGAGACGATCGGCGTGGGCAAAACGCCCAGCGTCATCGAGTACGCAACGCTGGAGCATAGTCTGCGCGAGGATCTGAACGCCCACGCCGAGCGGACGATGGCCGTGCTGCACCCGGTGAAGCTGACCGTGACCAACTACCCGGAGGGGCAGAGCGAGACGGTGACAGTGGAGAACAACCCCACCGACCCGACACAGGGGACACACGACATCACGTTCTCCCGCCACCTGTGGATTGAAGAGGACGACTTTATGGAGACGCCCGTGCCGAAGTACAAGCGGCTCACGCCGGGCGGGCCGGAGTGCCGCCTCAAGGGCGCGTATCTCATCACCTGCACCGGCTGCGTCAAGGACGAAAGCGGCCGTGTCACCGAGGTGCTGTGCACCTACGACCCGGACAGCCGCGGCGGCGACCCCGCCGACGGGCGTAAGATCAAGGGCGCGACGCTGCACTGGGTGGACGCGGAGAACTGCCTCGATGCCGAGGTGCGGCTCTACGACAACCTCTTCTCCGACGAGCAGCCCGACGGGCCGGACAAGGACTTTTTGGACTGCCTGAATCCGGAGAGCCTGCGCGTTCTCACCGGGTGCAAGGTCGAGCCGGAGATGCGCCGCGTGGCCGCCGATTTCGACAAGCAGGAAAACCGCACCGGCACGAACGCGCCGACATTCCAGTTCATGCGCCTCGGCTACTTCTGCCTCGACAACCGCGACAGCTCCGAAGACCATATGGTCTTCAACCGCAGCGTCTCGCTGAAGGAGAGCTTTAAGAAGTAAAAGCAAAAAACGCAGGGACGGCGCACCGCGCCTGCA
Source organism: Firmicutes bacterium CAG:341 (assembly GCA_963631875.1). Classification (GTDB taxonomy): domain Bacteria; phylum Bacillota; class Clostridia; order Oscillospirales; family Oscillospiraceae; genus Vescimonas. The sequence continues at coordinate 4,756 of CAVGSO010000030.1, forward strand.
AAAAAACAAAGGGAGAGGCAATGCCTCTCCCTTTGCGCATATTGCGTTCTCTTATTCGCCCTTACACTCTCTTCCACTTTGCGCCGTTGGGGATGTCCGTGACCTCGATGCCCTGCGCCCTCAGCGCGTCGCGCAGGCGGTCGGCCTCGGCGAAGTTCTTTGCCTTCTTGGCCTCGGCACGCTCGCGGATCATGGCCTCCACCTGTGCGTCCGTCTCACCGCTCTCGCTGATGACGGCGAATTCGCCGGCGGCGGGCGCGGCGGACGGCTTGGCGCGGAGGGCGGCGGCCTTCTCCAGCAGCTTCAGCCCCAGCACGGTGTCGAAGCTATCCAGCAAGGCGAGCTTTGTCCTGTCGTTGGTTTTGGCCTTCAGCACGTCGTACAGCACGGTGACGGCCATCGAGGTGTTCAGGTCGTTGTCCATCGCGGCCGTGAACTTTGCCTTGTACTCGTCAAAGACACCCTGCTCGACCTCGCCCTCGTCCTTGAGCGCGGCGATACGGGTCAGGAGCTTATTGTACGCCACGGTGGCGTTGTCGAGGTTCTCCCACGTGAAGACGAGGCTCTTGCGGTAGTGGCTCTGGAGGCAGAAGAAGCGGTAGGCCAGCGGGTCGTAGCCCTTTCCCTCAAGCAGCGAGACGGTCAAAAACTCGCCCTTGGACTTGGACATCTTGCCGTGGTCGGTGTTCAGGTGCGCCACATGGCACCAGTGCGGGCACCACGGATGGCCGAGGTAGCTCTCGGACTGCGCGATCTCGTTGGTGTGGTGCGGGAAGGCGTTGTCCACGCCGCCGCAGTGCAGGTCGAGGTACTCGCCGTTGTACTTCATGGAAATGCCGGAGCATTCAATGTGCCAGCCGGGGTAGCCCACGCCCCACGGGGAGTCCCACTTGAGCGCCTGATCCTCGAACTTCGACTTGGTGAACCACAGCACGAAGTCGTTCTTGTTGCGCTTGTTGAGGTCTTCCTCCACGCCCTCGCGCACGCCGACGGCAAGGTCCTCCTCGTTGTGGTCGTTGAAGATATAGTAACGCGCGAGCTTGCTTGTGTCGAAATAGACGTTGCCTCCGGCGAAGTAGGCGTAGCCGGTGTCCATGAGCTTGGTGATGATCTTGATATAGTCGTCGATCAGCCCCGTCGCAGGCTGCACGACGTCAGGCCGCTTGATGTTGAGCTTTTGGCAGTCGGAGAAGAAGGCGTCGGTATAATACTTTGCGATCTCCATGACGGTCTTATGCTCGCGCTTCGCGCCCTTGAGCATCTTGTCCTCACCCTCGTCGGCGTCGCTCGTCAGGTGTCCCACGTCGGTGATGTTCATGACGCGGTTGACGTCGTACCCCGCGTAGCGCAGGTACTTCTCCAGCACGTCCTCCATGATGTAGGAGCGCAGATTGCCGATATGGGCGAAGTGATACACCGTCGGGCCGCAGGTATACATCTCCACGTGGCCGGGGGTGTGGGTTTTGAACGCCTCTTTTTTGTGGGTGGCGGAGTTATAGAGATACATAGTCATTCTCCTTCTGTCAAATTCTTTCTCTATCGCGGCGCGGGGTCACTTGACCTCCCGGAACACATCCGCGTTTTTGGCGAAATACTCGATGCCGGAGTAGACGGTGGTGACAAGGATCACGCCCTGACACACATAGTTCAGCCCCTGAGGAATCCCCAGCAGGATCAGGCAGATGCAGACCATCGTCGAGGCGGTCTTGACCTTGCCCGACCATCCGGCGGCGATGACGCGGCCCTTTTCCACGGCCACGAGGCGCATTCCCGACACGGCGAACTCCCGCAGCAGCACGGCGGCGAGGATCCACGCAGCGAAGCTCCCCTCGCCCACGAACCAGCACAGCGCCGCCATGACGAGGCACTTGTCCGCCAAGGGGTCCATGAACTTCCCGAAGTCGGAAATCTGATTGTAGTGGCGGGCGATGTAGCCGTCCAGCAAATCGGTCAGGCACGCCACGATGTAGATGGCCAGTGCCACATAGCGGCTGCCGGGAAAGCCCCAGTACAGCACCGCAAGGAACGCGGGGATCATCAGCACCCGCAGGATCGTCAGCTTGTTCGCCGTTGTCATGGATAAAGCGCCGCCTTTCGTTTCTCTCTCGGTACAGTATAGCACGCCCGGCGCGAAATGAAAAGCCCTTTTTACTCCGCCAACTCGCCCGTCAGATCGCCGTCCATCGTCCCCGTGATACGGACGGGGACGAACGCGCCCGCCTCGACCTCGTGGTCGGCGGTGAAGTAGATACAACCGTCGATGTCGGGGCTTTCGGCGTAGCTGCGCCCCACGAACTGCATGGCCTGCTCGTCAAAGCCGTCGCACAGCACCTCCGCGACCGAACCCATGCGGCGATCGTTGAAATCGTCCATAATGCGCGACTGCACATCCACCACCAGCTCGGCGCGGCGTTCGGCCTCGGCGGTATCCACGCGGTTGAGCATTTTCGCGGCGGGTGTCCCCTCCTCGGGCGAATAGGGGAAAACCCCGGCGCGCTCGATGCGTACCTCCTGCAAAAATTCGCACAGCTCTTCAAAAGCCGCCTCGTCCTCATAGGGCAGCCCGGTGATGAGACTGGTGCGCAGCACGAGGCCGGGAATGCGCGCACGGAGCTTATGGAACAGCGCGAGCAGCGCCGCCTTGTCGCCGCGGCGGTTCATCGCCTTCAGCACACGGTCGTTGCAGTGCTGGATGGGAATGTCGAGGTAGGGCAGCACCTTGTCCTCCTCGGCGATGGTGTCGATCAGCTCATCGGTGAACTCGTCGGGGTAGAGGTAGTGCAGGCGAATCCAGTGGAAATTTAGCTTGCACAGCTCGCGCAGCAGCGCGGCCAGCCTGCGTTCGCCGTAGAGGTCGATCCCGTAGCGGGTGATGTCCTGCGCGATGACGATGCACTCCTTCACGCCCGCGTCGGCCAGCCGTTTCGCCTCTGTCAGCACGTCCTCCATGCGGCGGCTGCGGTATTTGCCGCGCAGGGAGGGGATGACGCAGAAGGAGCAGCGGTTGTCGCAGCCCTCGGCGATACGGAGATAGGCGAAATGCTTCGGCGTGGTCAGCACGCGGTCAAGCTCGTCGATCATGCCGTGGATGTCGCCGAAACGGCGCGGCGTGCCGCCGGAGACGACCTCCTCCAAGGCGGGGACGATCTCGCCGTAGCTGCCTGTCCCCATGATGCCGTCCACCTCCGGCAGCTCGTCTAAAATTTCCTGCTGATACCGCTGGGTGAGACACCCGGTGACGAGAATTTTCCCCACCAGCCCCTGCTGCTTCAGCTCGGCCACGGAGAGGATGGTGTCGATGGCCTCCTCCTTCGCGCTGTCGATAAAGCCGCAGGTGTTGATGACCACCACGTCCGCCCCGGCGCTCTCGGCTTGCAGGGTGTGTCCGGCGTCGCGGCACAGAGCCATCATCTGCTCGGTGTTGACCAAATTCTTGGCGCAGCCAAGGGAAATAAAAGATACGTTCACGGTGTTTACCTCACTATTCTTTGTCGTAAAATGTCGGGAAAGACTGCCGTAACCGCTCGCCGCACCCCGCCGCCGCGCCAACGGCGCGAAATGCCTCCCTTGTGTAAAGGGAGGTGGCAGCGCGAAGCGTTGACGGAGAGATTGTCGTAGAGGGCAGCGTCCCCGATGCCCCGCACTCTCTGTGAATCGTTCGTAGGGGCGGACGGCTCTGTCCGCCCTCACTCCTCTATGTCCTCCCCCAGCTCGTTGAGCGCGGGGCGGATGTCGCTCCACGAGAACCCGCGCCGCTGAAGGTAGGCGGCGAGCTTTCGGGACGTGTCGCGATCGAGGCTTTTGCCCCGCAGCTTGGCGCGGATGAGGCCGCGCACCGCCTCCTGCGCACTCGGAAGCTGGTCGAGCGCGTCCGCCCACAGCTCTTTAGGAACGCCGCGGCGGTGCAGCTCCTGCCGAACCCGCGCCGCGCCGTAGCCCATCGCGCCGTAGTGCCGGGCAATCACGCCCGCGTAGGCCGCGTCGTTGACCGCGCCCAGCCGTTCCAGCCAGTCTGCCGTCTCCGCCGCCTCGTCCTCCGACGCGCCCTTTTTCGTCATGCGCTGCTGCACCTCGCGCTTGGAGAGCATCCGCCCGGCGGCCAGCCGCGCCGCCGCCTGCTTACGCTCGGATTTCTCCCCGGCTGAGCGCAGCTCCGCGATTAGCTCCGGCGGCACATCCCGCCCCTTATATAAGTCAAAGCGCAGAAGCTCCGCGCCGGTGAGTCGGAGCAGGTCTCCCCCCTCCAAAAACACCAGCACGCGCTCCTGCTTATGCTTCGATTTTTCGATCCGCTCGATGCGCATCAGTCCTCGTCGTCAAAGTCGTCGGCGGAGACGTCCACGGCGCGCCCGGCGGCCTTGGCGGCCACGCGGGACTGGCTGCCCATGAGCTTGTGGAAGTTCTCACGCACCGCCTTTTCCAGCTTGTCCGCCTCGTCGGGATTGTCGCGGAAATACTGCTTGGCCGCGTCGCGGCCTTGGCCGAGGCGCACCTCGCCCATATTGAACCATGAGCCGCTCTTCTGCACGAGGTCGAGCTTCACCGCCAGATCCAGCAGATCGCCGAGCTTGCTGATGCCCTCGCCGTACATGATGTCGAACTCCGCCTCGCGGAACGGAGGCGCGACCTTGTTCTTAACGACCTTGGCGCGGGTGCGGTTGCCGATGACCTCACCGCCGGACTTGAGCGTCTCAATACGGCGCACGTCGATACGGACGGAGGCGTAGAACTTCAGCGCACGTCCCCCGGTCGTCACCTCGGGATTGCCGTACATGACGCCTACCTTTTCGCGGAGCTGGTTGATGAAAATAACGATGGAATTTGTCTTATTGATAATGCCCGTCAGCTTGCGCAGTGCCTGCGACATGAGGCGGGCGTGCAGTCCCACAAAGCTGTCGCCCATCTCGCCCTCGATCTCGGCACGAGGCACGAGCGCGGCCACGGAGTCCACCACCACCACGTCGATCGCGCCGGAGCGCACCAGCGCCTCGGTGATCTCCAGCGCCTGCTCGCCCGTGTCGGGCTGGGAGATGAGCAGATCCTCCACGTTGACACCCAACGCCTTGGCATACGTCGGGTCAAGGGCGTGTTCCGCGTCCACGAAAGCCACCTCACCGCCCATTTTCTGCGCCTCAGCCAGCACGTGAAGCGCCAGCGTCGTCTTGCCGGAGGACTCAGGCCCATAGATCTCCACGACGCGGCCGCGCGGCAGTCCGCCGATGCCCAGCGCGAGGTCGAGAGACAGCGACCCGGTGGGGATGGCCTCCACGTTCAGCGTACTCTCCGCGCCGTAGCGCATGATCGACCCCTTGCCGTACATCTTCTCGATCTGCTGCATGGCCGTTTCCAACGCCTTTTTCTTGTCGGACGCCGCCGCCGCGGCGGCCACAACGCTCTCCTTCTTCACTGCCATAGCTCTGTCCTCCTGAAATTCTATATCCTATCTCGGCGGGCTGCTCCGCCCGGCTGCTCTCTCGAATGCGCAGGCGTACCTCATACCTCCGTACACAAAACGCCCGCCGCCACGCGGGGAATGCCGTTCAAATCGGGGGTGATCTCCACGTCGCCGAAGCCGTTTGAGCGCATGATGCGCAGCACCTCGTCCGCCTGCCCGATTCCCACCTCGAAGAGCAGCCGCCCTCCGGCGCGGAGCGCGGTGCGCCAATGCGCGCAGATGGCGCGGTAGAAATCAAGGCCGTCCTCGCCGCCCCGGAGCGCCAAGTGCGGCTCGTAGTCGCGCACGGACACGTCCAGCCCCGCGATGTCCCCGTCGGGGATGTACGGCGGGTTGGAGACGATCGCGTCAAACTCGCCCAAGTGGGCGGGCGGCTTTTTCAGCGCGTCCATCTGCAGCGTCACCACGCGCCCCAAAAGGTCGTTGCGCCGCACGTTCTGTCGGCAGATACGCAGCGCGCCCTCGTCCAGCTCGCCCAGCACGACGCGGCTTCTGCTCAGGTGCTTGGCAATGGCCAGCCCCACGCAGCCCGACCCGGCACACAGGTCCAATATCCGCGGCTCGTCCATAGCCCGCAGGCGATCGAGTGCCTGCGCTACCAGCACCTCGGTGTCGGGGCGCGGGATCAGCACACGCTCGGAGATGTCGAGCGGCAGCCCGTAAAACTCCCACTCGCCGATGAGATACGCCACCGGCTCGCCCGCCAAGTGCCGCTGCGCCAGGTGCTCCACCTGACGTGCCACCTCGTCGGGGACGTAGAGCCGCCCGTCGCGGCTTAGCTGCTCCCGGCTCTTCCCTGCGGCGCAGCAGACCAGCTCCCGCGCCTCCAGCGTCGGGTCGGCCATGTGCGCCTTGTGAAATCGCTGGCGCAAATCCAAATACAAATTGTTATATGTTGTCGCCATAATACGTCCTGTTATCTAATTTACCACCGATCCGAACCCTTTTCCTCCGGGATGACGAGCTTCATGGCCTCGATGGCCACCTCAATCATGCTGTCATCCGGCTCAAAGGTGGTGAAATTCTGCATCCACATACCGGGCGCAGACAGCACCCGTGTCACGGCGTTGTCGTGACCGCCGACGAAGCGGTTGAACTCATACGTGATCCCGACGACCGGGACGAGCAGCAGCAGCTTGACACCCACGCGCACCCACACATTCTGCCAGTTGATGTAGGGGAAGACGAGGCTTGAGACGATGATGGACACGATGACCACCACGAAGAGGAAGCTCGTGCCGCAGCGGGGATGGTGGCGCGGCTGAATGCGGACGTTCTCCACCGTCAGCGGCAGCCCCGCCTCGTAGCAGAAGATGGTCTTATGCTCCGCGCCGTGGTAGCAGAAGACGCGGTGGACGTCCTTCTGCTTGGAGCAGAGCCACATATAGCCCAGCAGCACCAGTATCTTGACAACACCCTCGATGGCGTTGTGCAGCGCAGCACTCTTTGCGTGGAACAGCCCTGCCAAAAAGGTCGGCAGCAGCATGAAAAGCCCCAGCATCAGCCCGATGCTCACGATCACCGAGAACGCTACGAGCAAATTTTGCAGCTTGTCCTCCGGGACGTGCTTTTCCAGCCAAGCCTCCACCTTGTCCGGCTTGGCGTTCTCGTCCTCAGGGAAATAGTCGGCGGAGAACATCAGCGCCTTCACGCCGGTGATCATCGAGCCGATGAATGTCACTGCGCCGCGGATGATGGGAACGCCGAGGATGGGATAGTTGGCGCGGGTCATCTTCCGCTCCGTCACCTTCGTGACCAGTCCCTCCGGCGAGCGCACCACGATGGCGTCCTTTTCCGGGCCGCGCATCAAAATGCCCTCGATCAACGCCTGTCCGCCGATGCTCGTGCGGAACGCGCCCTTTTTCTTATCCATATGTGCTAAAAGTCCTTTCTGCCTGAGTATACCATAGAAAAATGCAAAATGCAACACCTGTTCGATTATTTTCGAAAATTTATGCTTCCGCCTGTCCCTTCAGCGGCAGCCACACCGTGACCACCGTGCCGCCGCCCTCCGCGTTTTCGATGGTCAGCGTGCCGTTATGGCGGTGGACGATCTCGTCGCAGACCGCCAGCCCGATCCCGCTGCCGCGCGCCTTGGACGACCCCTTGTAGAATTTCTTCTTCACATACGGCAGCTCCGCCTCCGGAATGCCCGGGCCGAAGTCGCGGATGGTGATGGCGTAGCCCTCGCCCGAGCGGCTGAGGCGGACGGCGATGCGCTTGCCCGACCCACCGTGCTTGGCGGCGTTATCCAGGAGGTTGCAGAAGACCTGCTTCAAGCGGTCGGGGTCGCCCGTGATGGGTTCCTCGTACAGTGCCTTGTCGCTGCTGTATTCGAGCGCAATGCCGTCCTGCTGGAACAGCTCGCGGTACGTGTAGACCGCGTCCTCCAGCTCCGCCTGCAGGTCCACGTCCTCCACCTGCAAGGTGAACCGCCCGTCCTCCATGCGGGAGAATTGCAGCAGTTCCTCCACCATATCCGTCAGGCGGCGGGACTCCTTGACGATGATCTGCAAGCCGCGCTGAAGCTGCTGTGTGTCGCCGTTTTCCTCCTCCAGCAGCGTCTCGCCCCAGCCCGTGATGGCCGTCAGGGGCGTGCGCAGCTCGTGGGAGACGGAGGAGATGAATTCGGACTTCATCTTCTCGCTCTCACCGATTTTGCGGGACATATCGTTGATGTTGTCCACCAGCTCGCCCATCTCGTCGGAGTATTTGTTCGGTATCTGCTCGCCGTAGCTGCCGCCGGAAATACGCTTGGCGGCCTCCGACACGGCGGACACCGGGGCGACCACGTTGTTGATGAAGATCATGCTCGACAAGACGATCAGTCCGACGACCGCCAGCATTACGCCGCAGACGACCAGCACCGTCAGCAGTACCTGACGGTCAATGTCGCGGATGGCGGTGACATAGCGCATGACGCCCACGACCTGCCCGTTGAATTTCAAAAGGCTCGACACGGCTAAAATCCGCTCGCCCGTCTCGCTGTCGCGGCCGATGAAATCGCGCACCGTGCCGCTTTCGATGGCGGCCTGTATCTCCGGCGTGCTGGGGTACGTCCCCGCCGTCAGCCCGCGGGTCGTGACCTCCACGCGCCCGGCACTGTTGAGAAATTGCAGCTCAATGCGGTCGCTCTCCTCGAATGCCGCCGCATACAGCGTCGCGCTGCGGTAATACTCGCGGTAGCTCGTCATCACGTAGGTATTGAAGTAGTCTGCCCCGGCTGCCGCCTTGGCGCGGAGCGTGGACTTCGCGCTGTTGTAGTAGTTGCTGGCAAAGCCGATGGAGATCAGCACCCCCACCAGCAGCAGGATGACCACCACCGGGCCGATACTCCCGGTGATCCAGCGGCGGCGCAGCCCCTGCACCTTTTTTCGTTTGGCGGACACGGCGGTCATCTCCTTTCGGTGAACTATTCGTAGGCGGGAGTCTCCTCGGCGAAGCGTTCGCAGAGGCATCCGCCCCTACGCGCCGAGACAAAGCGCGGCGGCAGTCCGCTGTAATGCGCAGCTTTTGCGCCGAGACAAGGCGCGGGGGTCCATGGTCAATAACAAGTATTTTTCGTCGAGACGAGACGCAAAGCCGCCGCCATACTTTGTGTATGGCAAGGTTTTGCAACGACGTATCGGCGGAAAAGACGCTGTTATTAAAGGCCCCACTTGTAGCCGTAACCCCAAATGGTCGTAATATACACCGGGTTGGTCGCATTATCCTCAATCTTCAGCCGCAAACGGCGGATATTGACATCAACGATCTTCAGCTCGCCGAAGTAATCATGCCCCCAAACGGTGTCAAGAATTTCCTCGCGGGAGAGCGCCTTGCCGGGGTTCTCCATGAACATCTTGACGATGGCGTATTCGACCTGCGTGAGCTTGATACGCTGGCCGTTTTTTTCGAGGGTGCGGTTGCGCGTATTGAGCAAAAACGGCGGCTGGCTGATCTCCCCGGCCTCAGCGGTGCTGCCGCCGCTGCGGCGCATGAGCGCGTCCACGCGGGCGGTCAGCTCAGCGGGCGAGAAGGGCTTGGTGACGTAGTCGTCCGCCCCGGTCATCAGCCCCGTGACCTTGTCCATCTCCTGCGAGCGGGCGGTGAGCATGATGATGCCGATGGCGGCATTGGTGGCGCGGATACGGCGGCAGACCTCGAAGCCGTCAATGCCGGGGAGCATGATGTCAAGCAGCGCGACACGGACATCCGTGTGCTTGGTGAGCAGCTCAAGAGCCTCCTCGCCGCTCTCGGCCTCCACGACCTGATAGCCGGCGCGGCGGAGATTGATGACGATAAAGCTGCGGATGCTGGATTCGTCCTCCAGTACCAGTACCTTTTTCATGGTGCGACCTCCTTATCAGTTATTCCAGCTGCCGGTGATGAGATTGAAGCTCTTGCGCAGCAGCTCCTCATCCATGCCGTAGTATGTCCCGGCCTCGTACAGCTCGGCGGCGTAGATGGTGGCCGTCTGACGGCGCAGGATGAGACGTGAACCCATGCGCGCGCGGTTTTCCCGGTTCTCGCCCGTGATGGTGTAGAGAGACAGCACCGGGTCATCGTTGATGCGCAGGGTGAATTGATTTTCGTTCTGAATACTCGTGGTGGCGGCGGCGATGTTCCACTCCCACCAGCTCTCCGGCACGTTGAGATACCAGCCGCAGGAGACACTGTGGTAGGTGATGGCGGCCGTCTCGAACTCGCCGTCGCCCGCGCAGCGCAGCCACGTCACGAGGCCGTCCGTCTGCTCGGCGCTCCACGTCGCGTCCGGGGAGGGGATCTCAATGCAGCCGTCGCCGTCAATATCCTGCGGCGAGAGCTGACGGTACGGGAACGCGGCGGCGGAGACGCCGCTGCTGCCGGAGAGGGCGACATTCACCAGCCCGACCTCGGCGCGGAAAATGAGAATGTCGGTGACGGCCACGCCCTGCTCGTCCACCCCGGTGATAAACATGGCCGGGGTGTCCTCGTCTATCCTGCCGGAGAGCAGGCTGCCCCGGCTGAGGGAGGCCATCGTGCTTGAGAGCGTGCAGCGGTAGGCAATGCCCATCTGCTCGTCCTGCCAGCCGTAGAACTCGGCCACGGGCAAGCCGTCCTCACTTGTGCGCAGCACCAGCAGGCTCGGAACACCGTCGCCGTTGAGGTCCTGAATGGTAAAGCGGGTGTAGCCGCTGGACATGAGAACGACCGGCTCACGCGCCACGGTGTAGGCCGCCACGGTCTGCACATCGGCACTGATCCGCCAGCCGACCACCAGCTCCCGCCGCCCGTCGCCGTTGAGATCCTGATAGTAGACACTGTCTACCGCCGTACCGCTGCTTTCAATCGTGCAGTAGAGCTGGTAGTTCTCCTCCTCCATGCGGAAGACGAAAATTTTCAGCGGCTTTTCGTCGCTGCTGCGGCGCATGAAGACCAACGCCTCCTGCCGCCCGTCGCCGTCCAGATCGGCCATCTGCACCGACTGGATGTTGCGCCCGCCCGTGGGCGAGGCGTATTCATACCCCTGATTGATCAGGTCGTTGAGCTGCTGGGCGAGGTCGGTGTACCCCTCCGCCATGCGCGGCAGGGCGAAAAGCTCCTCCACCGAGGCGTCATACCCGCACCCGGTCAGGCACAGCACTGCGCTCAAAAGCAGCAGTAAGCCCATTCTCTTGATTTTCTTCACGCCGCGCCCTCCTCTCCGGCAGTTCGCCGATACTCATACAATAGTATCATACCACATCTCGCCGCGTTTTGGTAGCCCTCATTTTCATTTCCGCGACAGCATTTGCTTTTGAGTGAAAAGCATCTCAAGCGCATTATCCATTCTCATGGTTGACATAATAGCACATCCGCCTTCAAATGTAAAGAAAGCAAATGCTGCCGCCGTGTTCAACCCGTTTGTCTCCCTTGACTTTTTTGTTCCCAAAGGCTATAATGCCCTCAAGCTCCTGACGCTGAAACCACGGTTGAGGCGGAAGATGCGTCCAGAATATGGCGCCCGGGTGGGCGTTTTGTGGCCGTGTCGCAGGACGCGGCCTTTCTTTTATGCAAGGAGGTATCCGGATGGAAACACGCATTGCCCTCATCGGGATCATCGTGGAGGACGAGCAGTCCGTGGCGGCGCTGAACGACCTGCTGCACCGCTGCGCGCCCTACATCATCGCGCGGATGGGTGTCCCCTACCGCGAGCGGGGCGTGAACATCATTTCCGTGGCGTTGGACGCACCGCAGGATGTGATCTCCGCGCTCGGCGGTCAGCTCGGTCGGCTAAGCGGCGTGAGCGCAAAGACACAGTATTCCAACATCATCACGAAAAAGGAGAACTGACATGAAAAAGCTGATTTCCCTGCTGCTGGCCGTGGTGCTGGCACTGTCCCTTGCGGCCTGCGGGCAGACTGCGGACACCGATGCGCAAGCGGACACGGCGGACACCGCTGCGGCAGAAAAAGTCACCGTCCGCCTCGGCGGCTTGAAGGGGCCGACCTCGATGGGCATGGTGAAGCTCCTCTCCGACGCGGAGAGCGGCCTGACCGACAACGACTACGAGTTCACGATGGCGGCCTCCGCCTCGGAGCTGACGCCGAAGTTTGTCAAGGGCGAGCTGGACATTCTGGCCGTTCCCGCCAATTTGGCCGCGACGCTCTACGCCAACACCGACGGCGGCGTGGAGGTGCTGGCCGCCAGCACGCTGGGTGTTTTGTATATCGTCGAGCGCGGCGAGCGTATTGCGAGCCTTGCCGACCTCAAGGGCAGGACCATCTACGCCACCGGCAAGGGGACGACCCCGGAGTATGCGCTGAGCTTCCTGCTGTCCTACAACGACCTGACGCTGGGCGAGGACGTGCAGGTGGAGTGGAAGAGCGAGCCGACCGAGGTCGTGGCGCAGATGGCGCAGGAGGACGGCGCAATTGCCATGCTGCCCCAGCCGTTCGTCACCGTGGCGCAGGGGCAGATTGAGGACCTGCGCGTTGCGCTCGATTTGAGCGCGGAGTGGGATAACCTGCACTGCAACAGCCGTCTTGTCACCGCTGTTTTGGTGGCGCGCAGGGCGTTCGTGGACGAGCATCCCGAGGCCGTGGCCACGTTCATGGAGGCGTATGCCGCAAGCGTGGATTACGTGAACACCAACACCGCCGAGGCCGCCGCGCTCGTGGAGCAGTACGGCATCGTCAAGGCTGCCGTGGCGGAGAAGGCCATCCCCTACTGCAACCTCGTGTGCATCACCGGGGAGGAGATGGAGGTCGCCGTGGGCGGATATCTTCAGACGATCTACGGGCTGAATGCGGAGGCCGTCGGCGGCGTGATGCCGGGCGAGGACTTCTACTGGATGGGCGCATGAAAAAGGAGACCGTGACGCGGGTGCTGGCGGTGCTGTGTGCGCTGGCGGTGTGGCAGCTCGCGGCGATATCCGTGGGGTCGCATATCCTGCTGGCCTCGCCGTGGCAGGCATTTTCGCGCCTCGTCGCCCTGCTGCCCACCGCCGAGCTGTGGCGGACGGTGTGGTGCAGCCTCCTGCGTATCTCCGGTGGGTTTTTGCTGGCGTTGACGCTGGGCGTGCTGCTCGCCCTTGCGGCCTACCGCCGGCCGTTGGTGGAGACGCTGCTGCGCCCCTACGTGCTGGTCATCAAGTCCGTCCCGGTCGCGTCGTTCATCATCTTGGCACTCATCTGGATGGGCAGTGCGCGGCTGCCGCTGTTCATCTCGTTTCTGATGGTCTTCCCGGTCATCTACGGCAACACGCTGCAGGGGCTGAAAAGCACCGATGCGCAGCTTTTGGAGATGGCGTACCTCTTCCGCGTCCCGTGGACGCGGCGGCTGCGGTATGTCCACCTGCCCGCGCTGGAGCCGTACCTGCTGGCGGGCTGCTCCGCCGCGCTGGGCATGAGCTGGAAGGCGGGCGTGGCGGCGGAGGTCATCGGCGTGGTCGGCGGGTCGATCGGTGAGAAGCTGTACGAGGCGAAAATCTACCTCCAAACCGCCGATTTGCTGGCGTGGACGGTGGTCATCGTCGCGGTGAGCGCGCTGCTTGAGCGCGTGTTTTTGGCACTGCTGCGGCGGGCGTTCGCCGCGTTGAGGGGAGGTGCGGGCGCGTGAACGTATGCCATCTGACGAAGCGCTTCGGCGAAAAGATTGTGCTGGAGGATGTGTCGCTGACGTTCCCGGCGGGCAGCGTCACGTGTATCATGGGCGCGTCCGGGCGGGGAAAAACGACGCTCCTGCGCTGTATCGCCGGGCTGGAAACGCCGGACGCGGGCGGCGTGGAGGACGTCCCCGCCCCGGCGGCGATGGTCTTTCAGGAGGATCGGCTGTGTGACGGCCTGACCGCCGCGGCCAATGTCCGCCTTGTCACGGGCGCATCACTTTCGGGCGCGGCGATCGACGCGCACCTGACGGCGCTGGGGCTGGGCGAATGCCTTGAAAGCCCCGTCTCGGAGCTGTCCGGCGGGCAGCGCCGCCGCGTGGCCATCGCCCGCGCGGTCTGCGCCGCGCCGGGGCTGCTGCTGCTGGACGAGCCGTTCAAGGGGCTGGACGCCGAGACGCGCTCAGCAGCGGCGGACTATATCCGCCGTCACGCGGCGGGCGCGATCATCCTCTGCGTCACGCACGACCGCGAGGACGCCGCCGCCCTGCACTGCGAGCGGGTAATTGAGCTGTGAAAGGAGTGAATTGTCAACCTAAGTGCAACAAGAATTGAGTTTGAAGTCCCACAGTTCTTGAGCGGAATGAAAATTTAAGACTTTGCGAAACCCGGCGTTTAAGAGCGCCGGGTTTCGTTTTAGTGTGGCGGGAGCAACACGAGACAGATTACGCCCCCTTTGGGTAGAATTCGCGAAGGAGTTTGCAAATTCTGCCCCACGATCACAGGTGATCGTCTTAACCGGTTGCGGCGGGAACTGAGAAAGGACAGAAACAATCGCATTTTCCATCGTCTCAGCTCTGCGATCGGGGATTTTGATGGCGATAAGCGCTGCCTTTATAATGTACGCGGAAAGCTCTGTTTTGCCATTGAGCAGCATTCTCACCACATCCGCAATCATGAAATACGGGATGATCTTTAAAATGACATTGCCAACGGCGAGCAATACGCTCCACAGATACAGGGACTTTCGTGAGGTCGACCATTCGAGCAGCCAGCACATCATCATAAATCTTACGTATGTGCTCCACATACGGGTCAATCAGCGCATCGAACAAACTTTCCTTTGTTGGGAAGTACTTATAAAAGGCACCCGTTGTAAGTCCGGCATCCTTTACGATATTCCGAAGCGATGCGCCGTTAAGCCCGTCCCGCAGGAAGTGCTTTTTCGCCGTGTTCAAAATGTTTTCTCTTGTGTTGTCCGCCTTGACTGACATGGCCGCCCTCCGCTCAAAATATAGCGTCGCTATATAACACTGCTGTAGTATATAAAAGGAGCTTCGCTTGTCAATAGGTTATTACAAAAAACAGGCAACACCGCACAGTACAGTGTTGCCTGAGATCATTTCCCTCTTCGGATATTCTTCACATTGGCGTTCATCAGATGCCGCCCGAGATTACGGTAGACGAAGGCCTTCAGCCACGACATTTCCTGAGCGTGCTCGCGCAGCAGCTCGTCGGGACTGTCGTAGATGCCGAAGTCCTGATTGATACCCTCGCTCTGAATATAGGTGTTATTGCGATTGAAATCAATCACGGGATGGTGAAGATCGCGCACCGCCGCGCCATAGCCGCAGAACGCGCCGGTGCAATCCTTGTTTGCAGTCTGAAGCTTTTCAAGATAGGGCTTATCCAAAATAAATGCCTCCAGCTCATACCAAGCGCCTTCCAAGTAAACCTCCACCCAGCTGTGAAACACATTTTTCGGCGCAAGGGCGTACACGAGCCCCGTCATTGCGCCCTTTTGCAGCCTTTTGTCGATGGTAAAGCCGTGGACACGGCAGGGAATACCGCAGCCGCGCAGCAACGCCATGAACAGCGTTCCCTTGGTATTGCACTGACCGTAGCCGTCGGCAAGCACCTTTGAGGCAGGGATGCTGTCATCAATGTTGTAGCCGAATAGTATCTCGTCACGGACATAGTTGTAGATTGCCTGAATGCGTTCAAATTCTTCCAGTGAACGCCAGCCGCGCTGTGCAATCAAACTTTGTATTGCCGGAGCGGAGAAGTCAAGCATCGGCGTTTCCGTAAGGTATCTATCCATCGTCTGAGCTCTCCTTAAAGCATTGTAATGACCCACGCGCTCAGGGCGGCGACGACGGCAAACAGCGGAATGCCCCGCACAAAGGAGCCGATATGCTTGGACGGGTTTTGATAAATTTCCTTCTCCGGCAGGAACGAAAAGCG
>CAVGSO010000031.1:0-20310 GCA_963631875.1 Firmicutes bacterium CAG:341
CAAGGTCGTCCCCGAGCTCATCGAGTCCATCAAGGCCGCCAAGGCCGCGAAGTAACCACCCCCTTTTACCGCGTTTTCATCTCTTTTCTTTCTTAGGCTGAGGTGAGTTCAGCTTCCGTCAGCCGACCATCCTCGTTGGCGGGTGCGCCCGGATCCGATGGCGACCTCCTTCACAAATGTACTCAATACATCTCTTTTCTGCATTTTTTCTGCTACTTTACCTTACCAACCGCCCCGGATCTTGGGGCATCTGCTAACGAGGATGGCACCTTTTTAAGTCCGCCAAACGGCGTTCGATCTACGTAATAAATGAAAAAATATAAGAAATATAAGGAGGTATACACATGACAGAAATTCGCTGGCACGGACGCGGCGGTCTGGGCGCGTTCACCGCGGCAAGGCTGCTGGGCTGTGCCGTATCGCTCTTTGAGGGGAAATACGCACTGGCGTTCCCGTCATTCGGCCCGGAGCGGCGCGGTGCGCCGGTGTTCGCCTTTACCCGCATTGACGACAAGGCCATCACCGATCGCAGCGAGGTCGTCTCCTGCGACTGCGCCGTGGTGCTGGATGACACGCTCTTCGGCGACCCCGTCAAAAACGGCCTGAAGCCCGGTGCGACCGTCATCATCAACACCACCAAGGACAAGTCCCTCTTCGCCATCGACGGCGTGCAGGTCGTCACGGTGGACGCCACGGGCCTGGCACTGGAAATTCTCGGCCGTCCCATCACCAACGTGCCGCTGCTGGGCGCGCTCATTGCCGCCACGGGCATTACGAGCGTCTCCGCGGTGGAGGCTGCCATTGATGACCAGCTCGCACCCAAGCTGCGCGAGAAGAACAAAAAGCTGCTCAACAAGACCTACGAACTCGTAAAGGAGGCACTGTAAATGGAAAGACCTCTTGCTGATTTGACCTACGTGGTCAAGGAGCTGCCGCTCGGCCCGTCCTTCCCGACAGGGCAGCTGCACGACATCAGCTCCGGCATGCGCACATTCCGCCCGGTCATCGACAGCGCGAAGTGCGTCAAATGCCTGCGCTGCTTCCTCGTCTGTCCCGACGGTGCGATCGACAAGTCCGGCGCGGCGCTCGAGATCGACTATGACTACTGCAAGGGCTGCGGCGTTTGCAGACGTGCCTGCAAGATCGGCGCGATCACTATGATAAAGGAGGCTGAAGTATGAGCGGAAAGCTGTTTGTTTCCGGCGATGAGGCGGTGGCACTGGCCGTGCGTCAGGCGAAGCCCCATGTGATCGCCGCCTATCCCATCACCCCGCAGACCATCGTGGTCGAGCGTCTGAGCGACTTCGTGGAGGACGGCTCGCTCGAGAGCGAGTACCTGTACGTGGAGTCCGAGCATAGTGCCATGTCCGCCTGCCTCGGCGCAAGTGCCATGGGCGCGCGTGCCTTCACCGCCACGTCCAGTCAGGGACTGCTTTACATGGTCGAGGGTCTGCACTACGCCAGCGGCTCGCGTTTCCCCATCGTGATGATGAACGCCAACCGCTCTATTGCGACTCCATGGAACATCTACGGCGACCAGCGCGACTCTTTGGCCGAGCTGGAGAGCGGTTGGATACAGCTCTACGCCGAGAACGCGCAGGAGGCGTATGACACCATCCTGCAAGCCTATAAGATTGCCGAGGACCCCGAGGTTATGCTCCCCGTCATGGTGAACTTGGACGGCTTCGTGCTGACGCATACCTACGAGTTGGTGAGCCTTGCTGAGCAGGGCAAGGTGGACGCCTACATCCCCTATCAGAAGTTTGAAAACCGTCTTGATTTGGACGCGCCGCGCGGCACGTGCATCACCGCAGGCCCTCCGTACAACACGGAGTTCCGCTACCAGCAGCATCAGGCGACGCTCAAGGCCGCCGAGAAGGTCAACGCCGCCGACGCCGAGTTCGGCAAGCTCTTTGGCCGCAGCTACGGCGGCATGGTGGAGGCGTATCGCTGTGACGATGCCGAGGCCATCCTCATCACGCTGGGCAGCGTGGCCGGAACGACCCGCTGTGTGGTGGACGCACTGCGTGAGCAGGGCAAGAAGGTCGGCCTTCTGAAGATCCGCTGTATGCGCCCGTTTCCCGGTAAGGAGATCTCCGGAATTATCAAGGACGCCAAGTTTGTGGGCGTTTTGGAAAAGGACATCAGCTTTGGCTTCGAGGGCGTTGTCTACACCGATGTCTGCTCTGCGCTCAAGAGTGCGGGCGTGAATGTCCCCACCGCCGATTACGTGGGCGGCCTTGGCGGACGCAGCATTTCCAAGACGGACATCGAGGGTATTTACACCGGGCTGCTGAACGGCACGGCCAAAGTCGGCGAAGCCAACTTTGTGAATTTGAGGAGGGATATTTGTGGCGCTTAACGCAAAAACGATTACCAATCAGGAATTTTTCTACGGCCACAAGGCCTGCGGCGGCTGCGGCGCGGCGCTGGCCATCCGCCTTGCACTGAAGGTGCTGGGCGAGCGTGCCATCGCGGTGATCCCTCCCAACTGTATGTCCACCGTCGCGTTCATCTATCCCCATATGCCGCTGTTCACCAACGGCATGATCCCGCCCTTCGCCGGGACGGCCGCCGTCATGAGCGGTATTCTGGCGGGCGCGAAGGCGCAGGGCTTGGAGGACTATCACGTCGTCGGCTTCGCCGGTGACGGCGGTACGGCGGACATCGGCTTGCAGGCGCTGTCCGGCATGATCGACCGCAACGACAAGGCCATCTTCATCTGCTACGACAACGAGGCGTACATGAACACCGGCGTGCAGAAGTCCGGCCTGACGCCTTACGGCATGAAGACCACCAACACGCCCTCCGGCAGCCGCATCCACGGCAGCCAGTCGAGCAAGAAGCGTATGTTTGAGATCGTGGCCGCCCACGGCATTCCCTACGCCGCCACCGCCTCCCTCGGCTATCCCGAGGACTATTTGGCCAAGGTGGAGAAGGCCATGAATACCGACGGTACCTCCTACATCCACGTCATGGCACCCTGCCCGACGGGCTGGGGTACGCCCTCCGACGTGACCGTGGACATCGGCAAGGAGGCCGTGGATTGCGGACTGTGGTACCTCGCCGAGTTTGAAAACGGCAAGTTCACCGTCAACCGCGACCCGAAGGAGTTTACCTCCGTGGAGGACTACCTGAAGAAGCAGAGCCGCTTCGCCAACCTGGACGACCACGACCTCGCGCGTATTATCGCCGAGCGTGACGCCACGTGGCAGCGTATTCGCAACGACTGGGTGAAGTAAGGAGAAGCCAAATGAAAACAGCCAAGGAATATAAGGACAGCCTGCGCGAGCGGAACATCAAGGTTTACCTCAAGGGCGAGCTGCTCGACCCGAAGACGCTCATCGACCATCCGTTCATCCGCGGCCACGTCAACTCCGCCTCCATGACCTACGCGCTGGCGAACACCAAGGAGTACGAGGACTTGATGACCGCGACCTCCCACCTGACCGGGAAGAAGATCAACCGCTTCACCCACATCCACCAGTCCACCGAGGATCTGGTGAAGAAGGTCAAAATGCTGCGCATGATCTCTCAAAAGACGGGGACGTGCTATCAGCGGTGCGTGGGCTTTGACGCGATGAACGCCACCTACTCCGTGACGTATGAGTGCGACCAGGCACTGGGTACGAACTATCACGAGCGGTTCAAGAAGTACCTCGAGTACGTGCAGGACAACGACCTCATGATTGCGGGCGCGATGACCGACGTCAAGGGCGACCGCAGCCTGCGCCCCGGCCAGCAGAAGGACCCCGACCTCTTCGTTCATGTGGTCGAGAAGCGCGAGGACGGCATCGTCATCCGCGGCGCGAAGGCCCACATGACCGGCATGGTCAACAGCCACGAGATGCTCATCATGCCCACGATGGGTATGAAGGAGGACGAGGCCGACTACGCCGTGTGCTGTGCCATTCCCGTGGACGCGCCCGGTATCGTTCACATCTTCGGCCGTCAGACGAACGACGACCGCAAGTGCGGCGGCGACGTCGATCAGGGCAACGCGCAGTACGGCATTGTCGGCGGCGAGTGCCTGACGGTGCTGGAAAATGTGTTCGTGCCTTGGGAGCGCGTGTTCATGTGCGGCGAGTATCAGTTCTCCGGGCTGCTGGTGGAGCGCTTTGCGTGCTACCACCGCGCCAACTACGGCGGCTGCAAGAGCGGCGTGTCCGATGTCGTCATCGGCGCGGCGGCGCTGATGGCCGATTACAGCGGCTACGGCAAGGCCGGCCACATCAAGGAGAAGCTCAACGAGATGATCCACAAGGAGGAGACGCTCTACGCCTGCTCACTGGCCTGCTCGTGCGAGGGCAAATGCACCGCCTCCGGCGCGTATTTTGTTGACCCGCTGCTGGCCAACGTCGGCAAGCACAACGTCACCCAGCTCATCTACGAGATTGACCGTTTGGCGCAGGACATCGGCGGCGGCATTATTGCCACCATGCCCTCCGAGGAGGACCTCAAGAACCCGGAGATCGGCGCGTATGTGGACAAGTACCTGCGCGGCGTGGAGTGCGTCCCCACGGAGGATCGTATGCGCGTCGGCCGTCTCATCGAGAACATGACGGGCGGCACGGCACTCGTGGAGTCCATGCACGGCGCAGGCTCTCCGCAGGCGCAGAAGGTCATGTATTCCAAGCTGTCCTCTCTGGAACAGAAGAAAAAGTACGCCGCCGCCATCGCGGGCGTCGGCCACGGCGAGAAGAAGGAGTGAACGTTATGGAGCTGCGTATTTCCGAGCTTGCCAAAAACTATCCCGCCTCCGGCATCCGCAAGATGTTCGATTTGGCAGCGGGCTACGACGATGTGATCGCCCTGACGCTGGGCGAGCCGAATTTCGACACCCCGGCCTACATCAAGGACGCCGCCAAGAAGGCGCTGGACGAGAACTACACCCACTATGCGCCCAACGCGGGACTGCCCGTGCTGCGTCAGGCGGTGGCCGAGCGTTATAAAAGCTACTGGCACGGCTATAAGGCCGACAACGTGGTCGTTACGGTCGGCGCGCTGGAGGGTCTGACACTCTGCCTGCTGGCACTGCTGAATCCCGGCGACGAGGTGCTTGTCCCCGACCCCTGCTTCGCCAACTACTACGGGCAGGCCATGATCGCGGGCGCGAAGGCCGTCCCCGTTCCCGCACACGAGGAGAACGGCTTCAACATGACCGCCGCCGACGTGGAGCAGTGCATCACGCCCAAGACGAAGGCCATCATCCTCAACTCCCCCTGCAACCCCACGGGCGCGGTGATGAGCCGCGAGGACGTGCTGGCCATTGCCGAGGTCGTGAAGAAGCATAACCTGTGGGTCTTCTCCGACGAGCCGTATGACGCCATCGTCTATGACGGCGCGGAGGCGTTCTCCATGGCGCAGGTGGACGACGTGCGCGACCGTGTGATCGTCCTCAACAGCTTCTCCAAGACGTATGCCATGACGGGCTGGCGCGTGGGCTACCTGCTGGTGCCGGACGCGGCCTATGTGCCGAAGTTCGCCGCGTTGCAGGAGGGGCTGGTGTCCTGCGTCTCCAGCTTCTCTCAGGTGGCGTGCGCCGAGGCGCTCAAGAGCAATGAGTGCGTCAAGTCCATGCTCGCGGACTATACCCGCCGCCGCGACATTCTGGTGGACGGTATCAACGCCATCCCCGGCTTCGCCTGCGCCAAGCCCAAGGGCAGCTTCTACGCCTTCGTCAACATCAAGGCGTTCGGCAAGACCTCACAGGCATTTGCCGAGGAGCTGATCCGCGGCGCACGTGTCATCTGCGTCCCCGGCACGGCGTTCGGCGCCATGGGCGAGGGCTACCTCCGCCTCGTGTTCGCCAACTCCGACGACAACCTCAGGGAAGCCGTCCGCCGCATTGACGCCTATATCCGCAAGGCATACCCCGATATGAAGTAAGCACCCCTCTAAACGGTAGTCGCCGCACGGCGGAGGCCGTTCGGAGTAGAACCTATATACCCCGAGAAAACAAAAATATTAGAAGAGAGGTAACAAGATGGGTACATTTTTGGGTAATCTCGCAAACACACTGAACAACTACATTTGGGCCATGCCCCTGATCTACGTCTGCCTCGGCGGCGGCTTGATCTTCACGATCGCGCTGCGCTTCGTGCAGGTGCGGCACATCAAGGACATGGTGGGACTCCTGTTCAACGGAAAGAAATCCGAAACGGGTCTGTCCTCCTTCCAAGCCTTCTGCATGGCCATTGCAGGCCGTGTGGGTACGGGCAACATCGCGGGCGTGGCCACGGCCATCTTCTACGGCGGCCCCGGCGCACTGTTTTGGATGTGGATGGTCGCCATTTTGGGCGCGGCGACCACGTTCATCGAGTGTACGATGGCACAGCTCTTCAAGGAGAAGGTCAACGGTCAGTACCGCGGTGGCGCGACCTACTACATCAGCCGCTTCTTCAAGTCTGACGCGCTGGGCTACATCTTCGCCGTCATCGCCATGATCAGCCTCGCCCTGACGCAGACGGGCATCCACTCCAACACCATTGCCGAGTCCGTCGTCGTCGCGTTCGGTATTCCCAAGTGGATCACCGGTCTCGTCATCGCTGCCGCGCTCGCCCTCATCATCTTCGGCGGCGTGAAGCGTATCGGCGCGGTCGCCGAGAAGGTCGTCCCGTTCATGGCCGGTATCTACATCATCGTGGCACTCATCGTTCTCTTCCTGAACATCTCCGAGCTGCCCGCCGTCTTCAAGCTGATCTTCACCAGTGCCTTCGGCAAGGATCAGGTGATCGGCGCGGCCTTCGGCAGTGCGATCATCTGGGGTACGAAGCGCGCCGTCTTCTCCAGCGAGACGGGTATGTCCACGGCCACGCAGGCGGCGGCGACCGCTGAGGTTAGCCACCCCGTCAAGCAGGGCTTGGTGCAGGGCTTCTCCGTCTACATCGACACCCTGTTCGTCTGCACCGCCACGGGCATCATGCTCCTCATGACCGGCTCCTACAACGTCACCGACGGTGCGGGCGGTCTGCTGGCGCAGAACATCTCCGCCGACATCTCCGCGGGTGCACCTTGGGCGCAGATCGCGCTGGAGACGCACTTTAGCTGGGGCGGCGCGTTCATCGCCATCGCCATGGCGTTCTTCGGCTTCACCACCATCATGAACAACTATTACAGCTCCGAGACGCACCTCGCGTTCTTCTGGCGCAACAAGGAGGGCGGTATGCCCAAGTGGGCGTTCTTCCTCATCCGCATGGTCGTGGTCGTCTTCACCTACATCGGCGCGGTTATCAGCACGGGCGCGATTTGGAACTGGTCGGATACCACGCTGGGCATCATGACTTGGGTCAACATGATCGCCGTGGCTTGCATGCTGCCGCTGGCGATGAAGCTCCTGAAGGATTTCGAATCTCAGCAGAAGCTGGGGCTTGACCCCGTCTTCGACCCCGATAAGTTCAACATCCCCGGCACGGAGATCTGGAAAGAGATCCGCGACAAATTCAAGGCCGGCGAGCTGAAGAACTGAGTGAACTGAGAAACTGATTTAAAAAGCAAAACCTCCGGCTGCGCCGGAGGTTTTGCTGCGTCTCTTCACCAGAAGCAAGGACGGCTTCCTGAAAATGAGCAGGCAGTACGCAGAGGGGCAGCCCTGAATTGCTTTTCAGGGCTTGCAATTTCCCGGCGCGGCGCGTATACTGAACGCATACATTCGCTCTGAAAGGAGCTGTTTTCATGCTGCACCTCCGCACCGCCACGCCTGAGGACGCCGAGGCATTGCTTGCCATCTACGCGCCCTACGTCACCGACACCGCCATCACGTTTGAATACGACGTCCCCACGCTCGCTGAATTTCGCCAGCGCATAGAGATGACCCTGACGAAATACCCCTACCTCGTGGCGGAGCGGGACGGCGAGGTGCTGGGCTATGCCTACGCCGGGGCGTTGGGGGAGCGCGCCGCCTACGGCTGGTCGGCAGAGACGAGCATCTATCTTCGGCAGGACTGCCGCCGAATGGGGCTTGGCAGATGCCTGTACGACGCGCTGGAGGTGCAGGCGCGGCGGCAGAACATCCAGACGCTCTATGCCTGTATCGCCGCCTCAAGCGGCGAGAACGACCCGCACCTCACCCGTGCCAGCATTGCGTTTCACACCGATCGCGGCTATCGAACGGTCGCGCAGTTCCACCGCTGCGGCTATAAGTTCGACAGGTGGTACGACATCGTGTGGATGGAAAAGCCGCTCGGCGACTATTCCGCCCCGCCCGCGCCGTTCATTCCGTTCCCGCAGGTCGGGGACTGCACCCCGGACTGATCGCGCCCCGCAAATACATACAAATTCGCCCTGCGTCGGATTTTTCCATAAAAACACTTGCGCATCTTCTTTTTTTGTGGTACACTGTAACTGTATGTAGGGTATTGACTTGGAGTGGGCATGATCGTCCGCTCTTTTTGTTGCCATCACTCCGCAGCTTAAAACGACCTCCCGCCGGGCGTCTTGTGCCGCCGAGAGGACGCTGCCGCTGCGGCATTACGGCGTGTAGGGGAGGGAATTTCCGTGAAGAAAATCACCGAGGTGGTGTGGGAGCTGGCCGAGCCTGTCGTGCGCGAGCAGGACTGCCGCATTTGGGATGTGGAGTACGTTCGCGAGGCCGGGCAGTGGTATCTGCGCCTCTATCTCGACAAGGACGGCGGCGTGGACATCTTGGACTGCGAGGCCGTCAGCCGCAAGGTCAGCGACCTGCTGGACGAGGCCGACCCCATCGAGAGCAGCTATGTCTTCGAGGTCGGCTCTGCCGGGCTGGAGCGTCAGCTCAAGCGTCCCTCGGATTTTGCGCAGTTTCTCGGAAGTCCCGTGCTGGTGAAGACGTACCAGCCCAAGGACGGGCGCAAGGAGTTCGCCGGAACGCTCAAGGGCTATGACAGCGGCGTGGTGCTGCTCGACATGGGCGGCGAGACGCTGCGCTTCGAGAAAAACGAAACTGCGCTGGTGCGTCTGCGCGTGGAATTTTAAGACAGGTATCGGACAGATAACAAGATAAGGAGAAGTACCATGAAGTGTGATGAGATTTTCGCGGCACTTGCCATGCTGGAAAAGGAGCGCGGCATTCCGCAGAGCTTTATGATGGGCAAAATCATTCAGGCTCTGACGACCGCCTACAAGCGCGACCATGAGGGCGTGGAGAACGTCATCGTGGACGTGGACGAGGACAAGAAGGAACTGAAGATGTACGTCCAGAAGGAGATCGTCGAGGAGGTCGAAAACCCCGCCTCGCAGATCTCTCTCGAGGAGGCCAAGCGTATCTCCGCCAAGAACGAGCTGGGCGGTATGGTCAATTTCCCCGTCGAGAGCGTGGAGTTCGGCCGTATCGCCGCAGGCAACGGCAAGCAGGTCATCATTCAGGGGCTTCGTGAGGCGGAGCATGGCATGATCTACGACGAGTGGGGCAGCAAGCAGCACGAGATTCTCACCGGCACGGTCAGCCGTATCGACCCGCGCACCGGGAACATCTCCCTGCACATCGGCTCGGGCACCGAGGCCACCGAGGCCGTTCTCACCACGAACGAGCAGGTCCCCGGCGAGGTGCTGACGGAGGGGCAGATGGTCAAGGTCTATCTCGTCGAGGTGCGCCGCAGCACCCGTGGGCCGCAGGTCTTTATCTCCCGCACCCACCCCGGCCTCGTCAAGCGCCTTTTCGAGCTGGAGGTGCCGGAGATTTTCGACGGTACGGTGGAAATCCGCTCCATCGCCCGCGAGGCGGGCAACCGCACGAAGATGGCCGTCTGGTCGTCGGACGAGAACGTTGACCCTATCGGAGCGTGCGTCGGCCCTCGCGGTCAGCGCGTCAACGCCATCGTCGAGGAGCTGCACGGCGAGAAGATCGACATTATCAAGTACAGCGAAGACCCGGCGGAGTTTATCGCCGCGGCACTCGCCCCGGCGGAGGTCGTCAGCGTCAAGCTCGGCGACGAGGGCAAGACCTGCCGCGTCGCCGTGCCGGACGATCAGTTGAGCCTTGCCATCGGCAAGGAGGGGCAGAACGCCCGCCTCGCCGCTCGGCTCACGGGCTATAAGATCGACATCAAGGCCGTTGGCAGCGCCGACGAATAATCGAGAGCAAGGGAGGCGGCAGCCGTGCAGAAGCCACGGAAAATACCACAGCGGCAGTGTGTCGGATGCCGCGAAATGAAGGATAAAAAAGCGCTGCTGCGCATCGTCAAAACCCCGGAGGGGGAGATACTGCTCGACAGCACGGGCAAGAAATCGGGGCGCGGCGCGTATGTCTGTCCCGACCCGATGTGCCTGAAAAAAGCGCGCAAGAGCCGCGCACTGGAGCGAGCCTTTGACACCGCGATCCCCGCGGAGGTCTACGACGCGCTGGAAGGGCAGATGGGTGTGCTGTGACGGAGCATATGTTATCGACCTTGGGACTTGCCCTGCGCGCCGGAAGCGTGGCCGTGGGCGAAGAACCCGTGGGCGCGGCTGCCCGCGCCAAGAAATCCCGCGTGATCTTTACCGCGGAGGACGCGGCATCGTCCTCCGTGCGCCGGGCGAACAGCTTTGCCCGTGCCGGAAGCTGCCTGTGTCTGACGATCCCGGCGGATAAGGCGTCCCTCGGCAGCGCGTTGGGGCGCACGAGCTGCGCCATGTGCGCCGTAACGGACATCGGCTTTGCCCAGTCCATCGTGCAAAAGCTTGCCGCCGCCGACCCGGCACGGTACGCCCCGGCCGCGGAGGCGCTGGCCGTGAAGGCCGCCCGCGCCCGCGAGCGCAGGGAGGAGCAGCTTCGGCACGAGAAAAATCTGCGTCAGGGCAAGCGCCGGGTGCATGAAGCACCTGAGACGCATGAGGCGCATGAAGTAACCGCCCCGCGCGAGACACAGGAGCGGCCGCGCAGAGCGGCGCAGCGTCCGAGCAAGGATAAGCGCAAGCGTCCGCGCCATGCGCCTGCGGAACGCTATGAAAACGCCCGCCCGGTCAAAAAGGGCAAGGGCAGCCCGCACAAGGGCGGCAAGTAAGACAGAAATCACAGCGCGCCCTCGCGGCGCGATCACTAAGATGGAGGTGGCTTTGTTTGGCGACGATCGGAAACAAATACAGAGTGCATGAGGTGGCGAAGGACTTCGGCGTGTCCACGAAAGAGATCACGGAGATCCTGACAAAATACGCCGAAACGCCCAAAAACCATATGCAGGTGCTGGAGGATCGTGAGTTGAGCCTCATCTTTGAGTATCTGACGCAGCATCACCCGGTGTCCAGCATCGCGGTCATCTTCGCCGAGGGCGCAAAGCCTGCGGAGAAGAAGAGCGAGAGCGTGCCGCAGCAGTCCAAACCGCAGCAGACCGCGCCCTCCGGCGCGAAGCCGCAGCAGGGGACAGCCGCGCCGCAGCAGAACGCCGCACCGAAGGCGGAGCAAAGGCCCATGTCCCGCGTTCCGCAAAAGCAGGTCGTGGACACCCGCAAGGCCACCAACGTCAATCTCGACAAGTACGACGAGAAGCTGCAGGACATGGCTGACGCCCGCACGGGCGGCGGCAGACGCGCCCAGCAGACCTCACAGACTAAGGAGAAGTTCCGCAACAGCAAGCAGCGCAGGGACGGCAACTTTGCCAGCAACAAGCGCAAGCAGGAGGAGGCCGACCGTCTCCGCCGTCTGCGCCTTGAGGTCATCAAGAAGACGCCCGTCACCGTTCAGATTCCCGACGAGATCTCCGTCGGCGAGCTGGCCAGCCGCATGAAGAAGACGGGCGCGGAGGTCGTCAAGTGCCTCATGAAGAACGGCGTCATGGCCTCCCTGAGCCAGATGATTGACTACGACACCGCCGCCATCATTGCCGAGGAAATGGGCTGTAAGGTCGAAAAGGAGGTCGTCGTCACCATCGAGGAACGACTCATCGACGACCATCAGGACAAGGACGAGGATCTCGTCCCCCGTGCGCCCGTGGTGGTGGTCATGGGTCACGTGGACCACGGCAAGACCAGCCTTTTGGACTATATCCGCCATGCGCACGTCGCCTCCGGCGAGGCCGGCGGCATTACCCAGCACATCGGCGCGTATCAGGTTGAGATTCACGGCAAGCCCATTACGTTCCTCGACACGCCGGGACATGAGGCGTTCACTTCCATGCGCGCCCGCGGCGCGATGGTCACGGATGTGGCCATTCTCGTCGTCGCCGCCGAGGACGGTATCATGCCTCAGACGGTCGAGTCCATCAACCACGCCAAGGCGGCGGGTATTCCCATCATCGTGGCCATCAACAAGATGGATAAGCCTGAGGCCAACCCCGAGCGTATCAAGCAGCAGCTCACCGAGTACGGCCTCGTCTGCGAGGAATGGGGCGGCGATACCATTATCTGCCCGATCTCCGCGAAGACGGGCATGGGTGTGGACAATCTGTTGGAAATGCTGACGCTGACCGCCGAGGTCGGCGAGCTGAAGGCCAACCCCAATCGCGCCGCGCAGGGCACGGTCATCGAGGCGCGTCTCGACAAAGGACGCGGCCCCGTGGCCACGCTGCTCGTGCAGAACGGTACGCTCCGTCAGGGCGACATCATCATTGCCGGTACGTCCGTCGGCCGTGTCCGCGCGATGGTCAGCGCCAACGGCCAGCGTATCACCGAGGCCGGGCCGAGTGTCCCCGTGGAGATCACAGGCCTGAGCGAAGCGCCCTCTGCGGGTGCGACGTTCAACGCCGTGGCGGACGAGAAGCTGGCGCGTGAGCTGGTCGAGCAGCGCAAGGCCGAGGAAAAGGCCAAGGCCAACGCCCCCGTTACCAAGGTCTCCCTTGAGGATCTCTTCAGTCAGATCCAAGCGGGCGAGATGAAGAACCTCAACCTCATCGTCAAGGCCGATGTGCAGGGCAGCGTCGAGGCTGTCAAGGCGTCCCTCGAAAAGCTCAGCAACGACGAGGTGCGCGTGCGCGTTATCCACGGCGGTGTCGGCGCGATCAACGAGTCCGACGTCATGCTGGCCTCCACGTCGCAGGCCATCATCGTGGGCTTCAACGTCCGACCCGACGCAGCCGCGCGTGACAGTGCCGCCCGTGCCAACGTGGATATGCGGATGTACCGCGTCATCTACGACGCCATCAACGAGATCGAGGCCGCCATGAAGGGTATGCTCGCGCCCAAGTTCCGCGAGGTACTGCTTGGCCACGCCGAGGTGCGCCAGACCTACAAGGTCTCCGGCGTGGGTACAGTCGCGGGCTGCTACGTGCAGGACGGCAAGCTCCAGCGCAAGGATTGTCAGGTGCGCCTTGTCCGTGACGGTATCGTCATCCACGAGGGTGTTCTCGCCTCCCTCCAGCGCTTCAAGGACTCCGTCAAGGAGGTCGTCTCCGGCTACGAATGCGGCCTGAGCATCGAGAAGTTCAACGACATCAAGGAGGGCGACATCATCGAAGCCTTCACGATGGAGCAGATCGAAGTCTGAATCACCCACGGGGCGGGCGCTGCGCCCGCCCCGTTTTTCTTATCTTGCTTATGAAAGGAGCGATACGATGGCCTCCAACCGTATCGGACGTATCAACGAGGAGCTTCGCAAGGAGCTCAGTGCGCTGCTGCGCACGGTGAAGGACCCGCGCGTCTCTGAGGGAATGCTCACCGTCACCCGCGTGGACACCACCAGCGACCTGCGCTACGCCCGCGTCTATATCAGCGCACTGAACTGCGGCGACGAAAAATCGCTGCTCAAGGGGCTGAAATCCGCCTCCGGCTACCTGCGCCACGCCTTGGGACAGGCCGTTGACCTGCGCTACACGCCGGAGCTGCAATTCTTCATGGACGACTCCATTGCCCACGGCGCACACATCTTGGACCTTTTGAACCACGTCAAGCCCGCCAACCCCGCCAACGCGGACATTGTGCTGCCGGAGGATCGGGAATGAACGAAAATTTGACGATTCGCGAGGCGGCCTCGCGCTTGCGCGAGATGGACAACGTCCTCCTTTTGACCCACGTCCGCCCCGATGGGGATACCGTCGGCTCTGCCGCCGCGCTCTGTCAGGCGCTGCGCGACCTCGGCAAAACGGCGTATCTTCTTCCCAACGAGGAGATTACCGACACCTACGCGCCCTACGCCGCCCCCTACTGGGCGGCGGCGGACTTCGCGCCCGACCACGTCGTGGCCGCCGACATTGCCGCCCTCAGCCTCCTGCCCGACAACGCCCAGCCCTACGCGCAGCGCGTGGAGCTGGCCGTTGACCACCACGGCTCGCAGGAATTTTTCGCCTCAGTCACCTGCCTCGACGCGGACGCCGCCGCCTGCGGCGAGATCGTCTTTGAGATCATCCGCGAGCTGTCGGCGGTCACGCCCCAAATCGCCATGCTGCTCTATGTCGCCATCTCGACCGATACGGGCTGCTTCGTCTACACCAACACCACGCCGCAGACGCACCGTATCGCCGCCGCGCTGATGGAGACGGGTATCGACGTCGGCCCTGTCAACAAGACGCTCTTTCGCACCAAGACGCGGACGCGCCTCGCCATGGAGGCGCGGATGGTCGAGGCTATGGAGCTGCACGACCAAGACCGTGTCGTCGTCATGACTATCCCGCTCTCCCTGCGCCGCGAGCTGAACGCCTCCGGCGCGGACATTGAGGAGCTGAGCAGCCTCGCCGCCCTCGTGGCGGGGACGGATTGCGGCATCACACTGCGCGAGGCCGCGCCCAACCGCATCAAAATTTCCGTTCGCACCGGACCTCGTGTCGATGCCTGTGCCCTCTGCCGTCAGCTCGGCGGCGGCGGCCACAAGGCGGCGGCCGGAGCGGCGCTCGACGGTACGCTCGACGAGGCCAAGGCGGCGGTACTCAAGGCGTACTACGCCGTTGTGGGGTGAGCGATGGCAGACGGGATCATCATCATCGACAAGCCCTCCGGCTGGACGAGCATGGACGTCTGCGGTAAGCTGCGCAGCGTCCTGAAAACGAAACGGGTCGGCCACGCCGGAACGCTCGACCCGATGGCCACCGGGGTGCTGCCCGTCTTCGTCGGCAGTGCCACCAAGGCGGTCAGCTTCGCGGAGGGCGGCGAGAAGGAATACCTCGCCACGCTCCGCCTCGGCCTCACCACCGATACGCAGGACACGAGCGGCCACGTGCTGACTCAGCAGACCGTGAGCGTCGGCAGGGAGGAGGTTGCGGCGGTGCTGCCGCGCTTTACCGGGGACATTGAGCAGATACCGCCCATGTACTCTGCCATCAAGATCGGCGGTCAAAAGCTCTACGAGCTGGCGAGAAGGGGAGAGGAGATCGAGCGCAAGGCGCGGAAAATCACCATCTTCGAGCTGGCGCTTTTAGACCAAACGCCGGACGGCGACTGGCCGCTCCGCGTCCGCTGCTCCAAGGGGACGTACATCCGCACCCTCTGCCACGACATCGGCGCAGCCATCGGCTGCGGCGGCTGTATGAGCTCCCTGCGCCGTACGATGGCCGCCGGGTTCACCCTCGCCGAGAGCCACACGCTCGAAGAGGCAGCCGCGCAGGGCGCACGCCTGCTCGCCCCGACCGACAGCCTATTTCGTCAATACCCCGCCTATCGCATTCAGACGGAGCGGGCAGACCGCGCCTGCCGCTGCGGCAATCCCCTCGCCGCGCCGGAGCTTTCCGAGGGACTCTACCGCGTCTACGGGCGGGACGGCCAATTCCTCTGCCTCAGCCGCTGGGAGAGGGGAACGCTCACCTCCATCAAAAATTTCTTCTCCTCCTGAGCGGAAAAGCGCAAAACCACCATTTACTACTCGATATTAAGGGGCATTTTCCTATGAAGCCTGAAAAAACTGTCATCGCGCTCGGCTTTTTCGACGGCGTACACCGAGGCCACGGCGCACTGCTGCAAATGGCCGTGAAGCGCGCCGCAGAGAAATCCGCCGTCCCCGCGGTCTTCACGTTCGACCGCCCGCCGAAGGAGTTCGTCACCGGGATCCCCGTCCCGCTCATCAACTCCAACGACGACCGCCGCGACATCATCCGCCGACTCTACGGCATCGAGCGCGTCATCTTCACGCCGTTCGACCAAAGCATCATGACCATGCCGTGGCAGGACTATATTCAAATGCTCGTCCGCGACTACGGCGCGGTGCATTTCGTCGCCGGACACGACCACCGCTTCGGCCACAAAAACGCCGGAAATGTGCAGCTTTTGCGGGAGAAATGCGCCGAAATGGGCATTGGCTGCGACATCATCCCCAAGGTCGAGATCGAGGGCATCACCGTCAGCTCCACCTACATCCGCACCTTGGTGGAAGAGGGCGACATGGAGCGCGCTGCCCTCTTTTTGGGTCATCCCCACTGCCTGAGCCAAACGGTCTGCCACGGTGAGCGGCTCGGCCGCACCATCGGTATTCCCACGGTGAACCTGACCGTTCCCGACCACGTTCTGACCCCGGCCAAGGGCGTCTACATCACGCGGGTCTTCCTGCCCGACGGGCGGAGCTGCCCCGGCGTGACGAACGTCGGCACACGCCCGACCGTCACCGACGGGGAGCGCGTCTCGGTCGAGACGCACCTGCTCGGCTTTGACGGCGACCTCTACGGCCAAACAGTGCGCCTCGACTTCCACAAACGTCTGCGCGGTGAGGTAAAGTTTCCCTCTCTCGAACAACTGCGTCAGGAAATCCTCCATAACGCCGCCCAAGCGGAAGCCTATTTCGAGGGGAAATAAAAAAAGTCTCGTGTACGCCCGGAAAGCAAGGCGGGGGGGTGCTTTCCAAGAACATTCAGATAATTTTGCAGATATGACAGAAAAACGACAGTATTCCGAAAATCGTTGTTGTAGTACCTCCAAAAACAAGGTATAATGACAAGGAAAAATCCGGCAGTATGCCGAAATATATGAGGAGGAACACTGAATGAACGAGAAATACAGCGCTCTGTTTACCCCTTGGAAGATCGGCAATGTGGAGATTAAGAACCGTATTGTCCAGCCCTCGATGGGCGGAACGTCCCTGTTCGGCTGGCTTGAGCCGTGCCATTTCGACAAGGAGGCGGCCTACCACATTCTCAACCGCGCCCAAAACAACGTGGGTTTGGTGCTGCCCGGTATGCAGTGCGTCCGCGACACGATGGGCGGACGCTGGCTCTATCAGAACAAGAAGATGTTCAAGGATTTGGCGGCGTGGCTGCCCGAGTTCCACAAGACCGGGTCGAAGCTCTTTATTCAGCTCTCCGCCGGCATGGGCCGCTCGATGGCCATCAACGACATCATGGTCAAGATGCTGCAAAACAAGGCGCTCGGCAAGGTCGGCAAGCCGTTTTTGGACGTGGACTACATCACGGCCTCCGCCTCCGCGACCCCGAACCGCTGGTATCCCGAGTGCAAGTCCCGCCCGCTGACGGTGGACGAGATCCACGAGATGGTCGATGCCTTTGCCAAGACCGCCAAGCTCCTTCAGGACGCGGGCGTGGACGGCGTGGAGATCCACGCGGTGCATGAGGGCTACCTGCTCGACCAGTTCACACTGGCCAACATGAACTACCGCACCGACCAGTACGGCGGCTCGTTCGAGAACCGCTACCGCTTCGCCGTGGAGATCGTGCAGGCCATCAAGTCCGTCTGCGGCAAGGATTTCCCGGTCGCGCTGCGCTATTCCGTCGTCTCCAAGACGAAAGGCTTCGGGCAGGGCGCCGTCCCCGGCGAGGAGTTCACCGAGTTCGGGCGCGACATGGCCGAGTCGGAGAAGGCCATCAAGTACCTCGAGGAAGCCGGGTATGATATGTTCGACTGCGACAACGGCACGTATGACGCATGGTATTGGGCGCATCCCCCGGTCTATATGCCGGAGAACTGCAATCTCGCCGAGGTGGAGCATATCAAGAACTTCACCACCAAGCCCGTCGTCTGCGCCGGAAAGATGGACCCCGCCAAGGCCGCGGAGGAGATCGCCGCGGGTCGTCTTGACGCCGTGGGCATCGCCCGTCAGAACTTGGTCGATCCCGAGTGGGTCAACAAGATCCTTGAGGATCGCGTCGAGGACATCAAGCCCTGCATCAACTGCCACAACGCCTGCTTCAGCTTCAACCGCTCCAACGGTACGCCCAATATGCAGCCGATGGACGACTCGCTGCACCTTGCCCGCTGCGCACTGACACCCGGCACCATGCAGCACAATAAGTACAAGATCGTCCCCACCCGCAAGCCCAAGAAGGTCGCCATCATCGGCGGCGGGATCGGCGGCATGGAGTGCGCGCTGGTCTTGAAGCAGCGCGGCCACACCCCGGTCATCTTCGAGAAGTCCGGAGAGCTGGGCGGATTGTATATCACCGCCTCCGCCATGAGCTTCAAGGAGGCCGACAAGGCGCTCCTGCGCTGGTATGAGCGCGAGCTGAAGAAGAACGACATCGAGGTGCGCTTCCACATGGAGATCAACGCGCCCGCCACGCTGCGCCGTGAGTTCGATGAGATCATCGTCTGCACCGGGTCTGCGCCCAAGACGCTCCCGGTCAAGGGCTTCAACAAGACCATCAACTTCACCCAGCTCCTGCTCGGTCAGGTGGACGCGGGCGACCGTATCGTCTTCTTCGGCGGCGGTCAGTCCTCCTGCGAGGCCGCCTATGAGATGGTCCTGCAGGGCAAGCATCCTATCATCGTGGAGTATGCCAACGACCTCATTGCCACGCCCGGCACGTGTTTGGCCAACGCCTCCTTCCTGCGCGAAATGCTGGCATTCAAGAAAGTCCCGGTCTACCTCAACGCCACCATCACCGAGATCGGCGACGGCTGCGTCACGGTCAAGCAGAAGGACGGCACGGAAGTGCGTATTGAGTGCGACAGCGTTGTCAACGGCCTCGGCTTCGTCCCCACGCCCATCGCGCCGGACGACCACAAGCTCTACCGCGTCGGCACGTGCGAGAAGTGGGGCAACCTGCGCAACGTCATCTGGGGCGCGTGGGATGTCTGTATGCATATCTAAAATCCGAAGACCTGAAGATTTAAAAATCCGAAAACGCAAAAGCAGCGCCTTCACCAAAGCGAAGCTTTCACAAAAAGGGCAGCCATCGGCTGCCCTTTTTCAGCCGGAAAATTTGGCTACGGGAATTGAAAATAGGCTCTATTTGGTATACAATTCCATTTACAGATTTCATGCCGCAAAATAAAAAGCAGGGGGTTGACAATATGGTATGTAAGGCTCAGACTTTGACAGACAGACAGACAGACAGACAGACAGACAGACAGACAGACAGACAGACAGACAGTACCCGGCTGTCGATTTAGTCAAATACATTTGTGCCTTATTCGTCGTTTCAATTCATATATCACCCCTGTCATCATATTTTGACCAAATCGCAATGACAAAATGTCTGAATTATGGCATTCAAAATTATATCGCCCGCCTTGGCGTTCCGTTTTACTTCGCGGCGGCAGGATTCTTCCTGTTTCGAAAAATAGATGTTGACTGCGCAGATTTATCTGCTGTAAAAAATTATATTCTTAAACTGCTGCGGCTTCTCGGCACATGGATTGTTTTGCTCTTTGCCGGGAGTACGGGGCCTTTGTGGTATATGGGCGGCCTTGTCGTTGCCGTATGTTTCTTGTCCTTCCTGTTATACAAAGGCGTATCTTTACAAAAAATGCTCTTGATCGCGGTTTTGCTGTATCTGGTAGGCTTGCTCGGAGACCCCTATTATGGACTTCTCCAGCCTTTGCGGAGCTATAAGGCCATAGATTATGTAATAAAAGCATATGATACAATATTCGGAACGACCCGCAATGGCCTGTTTATGGGATTTCCGTTCCTTATACTTGGCGGCGTTATCCAAAAAAGGCAGATCTCGATGAAGCCCCATGTCGCCCTGTTCTGCTTTCTGTTGTCCATGGTGGCGCTGTTCTGCGAAGCGTTCTTCATAAAAAGCCGAGGCTTAGCAAGAGATGTGAATATGTACGTTTTTCTTGTACCCGCGATTTTCTTTTTGCTTGTGCTTGCGCTAAATATGTCAACAATACAAGGAGAACTTTGCAGAAAGCTGCGAAATGTCGGTATAATCATATATTTCTCCCATATGTTTGTATATCAGTGGATTCTATGGGGATGGGCGGTCGTTGGCAGACTGTTTGGCGTAGAGGGAAGCAATTCGCTGTTGAATTATATTTTGACTGTCGTATTCGCGACAGCATTGGGATTCCTTGCGGACGGATTATCGAAGAAGAAAGCACTATCATTTCTAAGATACCTATATTCGTGAGAATGCCACGTATAATCCCATTTTCAACGTCGAGGGCGGGGTGAAGACACCCTGCCCTATAACGATTATTGTGACGGGACGATGTGGGCATCGCCCCTACAAACGCTCACCGAGGGCGAGGCAGCGCACAACAGCAAGTTTTTAGCGTCTCAAGAAACCTCCGCCCTTGACGGCGGCGGGAAAATACGCTACA
>CAVGSO010000032.1:0-19353 GCA_963631875.1 Firmicutes bacterium CAG:341
TGGTCGGAGTGTCGGGATTTGAACCCGAGGCCTCTTGGTCCCGAACCAAGCGCGCTACCAACTGCGCTACACCCCGTCAGCCCTCCCATTATATTGCCTAATGCGCCATCTGTCAAGGAAAATTTGACAATCCGGCGGCAAATTTTCTCCGAGCCGTCTAACTCGTCCTCCCAGCGCATATCCTGTGCCAAAGGAGGTACGCCGCCATGACATCGAAAGCCATCCCTGCACACCCCACGCACCGCCGCGTTCCACGCGGCAGGCCGCCGCACCCAACGACCAAGCCGCGGGCGGCACACAAGCAGGCACCCGTCACCTCGCCGCAGAGCAGACGCAGGCTGCGGCAGCTCGTGGTATCCGCCGCGCTGCTGCTGGCGGTCGTTGCCGTGAAGCTTCTCGCACCCGCCACGCTGGAACGCTATCGCACCGTTTTGTTGGAGGTCATGGGCGCGGACACCGACTTCGTGGAGGTCTTTTCCGCCGCCGGGCGGGCTTTCTCCGGCGATGGTGCGCTCTCCGACGCGCTCAATGAGGCGTATACCGCCGTTTTTGGCCCAACCTCCACCGAGGCGACGCCCACCGCCGCCGTTGCCCGCAGTGATATGCTGCCCGACGATGCGGAGATGCTTCAGCAGGTGCTGGGGTTCGACTATACCGCGCCCGTCAAGGGCGAGATCACCTCGCTTTTCGGCTGCCGAAGTGACCCGCTGGACGGGGACGGACGCTTTCACTACGGGGTGGACATCGCAGGGGAGGAGGGCGCGGTCATCCGCGCCTTTGCCGCCGGGACGGTCACGGCCGTGGCGGAGAGCAGCGACCTTGGAAAGTACGTCACGATCGCCCACCCCGACGGCTACGAGACGCTCTACGCCCATTGCAGCCGCCTCACAGCATCCTCCGGGCAGACGGTCGCCGCAGGCGACCCCATCGCCGAGATGGGCAGCACGGGGCGCGCCACCGGGACGCACCTGCACTTTGAGCTGCACCAAGGCACGCTGTTCCTCAACCCGCTCTACTATGTCGCGGCCTGACGCGAGACGCACCGAGCTGCGCGTTAAGCCCTCGGCGTTCGTGCTGCTGTGTGCCTTTTTGCTGCTCTCGCGCTCGTGGCTGCTGCCCGCGTCCATTTTCTCCGCCGCCGCCTGTCACGAGCTGGCGCACTGCCTGACGCTCCGCGCCCTCCATGCGCCGCCCAAGGTGCTGACGCTCTCGGCCTCCGGCGCGACGCTGCACGTCCCCGGTCTTGCGCGGCTGTCCTACGGCGGCGAGGCACTGGCCGTGGCCGCAGGGCCGCTGTGCAACCTGCTGCTGTGGGCGCTGCTGTCGCTCGCCTCGATGGAAACATTGTCCGTCTTCTCCGGCGCGAACCTCCTGCTGGGCGTGCTGAACCTGCTCCCGGTGCGGCCGATGGACGGCGGGCAGCTCCTGTGGCTGCTGGCGGCGCGGTGCAGCGAGCCGTACACCGCCGACCGCGTGGCCGGGGCGGTGGGCTTCGTCACGTCCGTGGGGCTGCTGTCGCTTTGCCTGTGGCTCACCGTCACGACGGGCGGCGGATTGTTTCTTTTGCCCGGCGCACTGTGGCTGAGTGCAAAAGGGGTCTTGCCAAACGGCGCAAAAACGGCTAAAATAAGCAGTTAGAGATTACGAAAGATAACCGAGGAAACAGACACATGGACAAACGACTGGAACGCATCCTGCCGCGGGTGCAAAAGCCCGCCCGCTACGTGGGCGGCGAATATAACGCCGTCATAAAGGACAAATCGCAGGTGGACACCCGCATTGCCTTCTGCTTTCCCGATACCTACGAGATCGGTATGTCCAACTTGGGAATGCGCATCCTCTACGGCGTGATGAACGAGCTGCCCGGCGTATGGTGCGAGCGCGTGTTTGCGCCGTGGGGAGACATGGAGGCGGAGCTGAGAGGGGCGGATATGCCGCTTTTCGCGCTGGAATCGGGCGACCCCATTACGAATTTCGACATCGTGGCCTTTTCCGTGGGCTACGAAATGGCGTTCACCGCCATCCTCAATATGCTCGACCTCGCGCATATCCCGCTCCACAGCGCCGAGCGCACGGAGCTGACACCGCTCGTCATCGCGGGCGGCACGGCCATGTATAACGCAGAGCCGATCGCGGATTTCATCGACCTCGTCAGCATCGGCGAGGGGGAGGATCTGACGGTGGAGCTGGTGGAGCTGCACCGCACCGCCCGCCGCGAGGGATGGAGCAAGGACGAATTCCTCCGCGCTGCCGCCAAGCTGGATGGCGTCTACGTCCCCGGCTTCTACGATGTGACGTATCATGACGACGGCACGGTGGCGGCCATCACGCCGAAGAACGGCGCACCCGCCAAGGTCACAAAGCGCATCGTCCGGGACATGGACAAGTCGTATTTCCCGGTCAAGACCATCGTTCCCAGTACGGAAATCGTGCAGGATCGCGTGACACTGGAGCTGTTTCGCGGCTGCATTCGCGGCTGCCGCTTCTGTCAGGCAGGGTACGTCTACCGACCTGTCCGCAACCGCAGCCGCGACCTATGCGCCGACTACTGCGTCCGCTCCTGTGACGACACGGGCTATCAGGAGGTCACGCTCTCCAGCCTCTCGACAAGCGACTATCCGCCGCTGACGGAGCTGTGCGACGAATTGGAGGGCTTTTGCGACAAGCGGCACGTCAGCCTGTCGCTGCCGTCTCTGCGCGCCGATAATTTCTCGATGGCGCTGATGCAGCGGCTGGCCAAGGGGCGCAAGACCGGGCTGACGTTTGCGCCGGAGGCCGGCACACAGCGGCTGCGGGACGTGATCAACAAGAACGTCACGCTCGACGATCTGCTGCAAAGCTGCCGCACCGCCTTTGCCGGCGGGTACAGCGCCGTCAAGCTCTACTTCATGCTGGGGCTGCCCACGGAGACGGACGAGGATGTGCTGGGCATTGCCGACGTGGCCGCGCGGGTCATGCACGCATGGCGCGAGAGCGCACAGAACAAGCAGCGCGGCATCCGTATCACCGTCTCCACGAGCTGGTTCGTCCCCAAGCCGCACACCGCCTTCCAGTGGGAGGCGCAGATCTCCAAGGAGGAATACGAGCGGCGCGTGAAGCTGCTGCGCGAGGCCATCACCACCAAAACCGTCACCTACAACTGGCACGACTCCGACACGAGCTTTTTGGAGGCCGTGCTGGCGCGCGGCGACCGAAGACTCGGAAAAGTGTTGGAAACAGCGTGGCGTAAAGGCGCACACCTTGACGCATGGGAGGAGTATTTTTCCCTCGATCGGTGGCTGGAGGCCTTCGACGAG
This sequence comes from Firmicutes bacterium CAG:341, assembly GCA_963631875.1. Lineage (GTDB taxonomy): Bacteria > Bacillota > Clostridia > Oscillospirales > Oscillospiraceae > Vescimonas. Next base: position 3,297 of record CAVGSO010000032.1, read on the forward strand.
TGCGGCCTTGACCCGCATTTTTACGCCAACCGTGTCCGCAGCGAGGACGAGCTGTTCCCGTGGAGCATGATCACCTCCGGCGTGACGGAAGCATACCTCAGGCGGGAGCGTCAGCGTGCGTATGCCTCCCTCACCACCCCGGACTGCCGCACGCGGTGCAACGCCTGCGGCGCGAATTTACTGGTAGGGGGGACGTGCCATGTCTAAGCTGCGGCTGCTCTTTATCAAGGAGGCGCAGGCGTCCTACATCTCGCACCTCGACCTCCTGCGCACGTTCCAGCGCGCCTTTCCGCGCACCGAGCTGGACATCAAGCATTCTCAGGGCTACCATCCCCATCCCATCATCTCCATCGTCCTGCCGCTGCCGGTGGGGCAGTCCAGCGACTGCGAGCTGCTGGATTTCGAGGTCACGCAGGAGAGCGACGGCCACGGCCTCGCGGAGAAGCTGAACACAGGAATGCCCGCCGGGCTGCGGGTGCTGGATTGTTATCCCGCCGTCCGTCCCATCCGTGAGCTGGCCTATCTCCGAGCGGACGTGACCTTTGAATACGACCGCGGTGTCCCGAAAAATGCCGCCGAGCGCATCACGGAGCTTTTGCGCCGTCCGGAGCTGATCATCCAGAAGCGCACCAAGCGTAAGGAACTGGCGGACGTAGACATTGCACCGATGATAAAGGAAATATCCTTTACAGCAGGGGAGGGCGTCGTTTCCGGCTCGGTGACGGTGCTGGCGCAGAATCCCGGCCTCAACCCGCAGCTTTTGGAGAAGGCCGTCGCCGCGTATCTGCTCGACCTGACCCCGGACTTCACCCGTGTCCGCCGCCGTGAGCTGCTGGACGAGCAAGGGGAGCGGTTTCGATAAGTACACACAAAAACGGAAAAAAGTGAAATTTCCACTTGCAATTTTCATTCTTTTGTGATATTCTACCATAGCGTGAAAAGGGCGGTCCTCTGCCGTCGGTGTTCCGAGCGACGCGAACACCGCGTATATGGCGGCATGAACACCTATATTTTAGGAGGAAATATCCATGGATCTCATCAAAGCATTGAACGAGAAGCAGCTCAAGGAAGTACCGCAGGTGCTAGTGGGCGACACGGTCCGCGTACACGTGAAGGTCAAGGAAGGTGCGCGTGAGCGCATTCAGGTCTTCGAGGGTACGGTCATTGCCAAGAAGCACGGCGGTATCGAGGAGACGATCACCGTCCGCCGCCTGTCCTACGGTGTCGGCGTGGAGAAGGTGTTCCCCGTCCATTCTCCCTCTATCGAGAAGATTGAGACGGTGCGCCACGGTTACGTCCGCCGCGCCAAGCTCTATTACCTGCGTGATCGCGTCGGTAAGGCTGCCAAGGTTCGCGAGAAGCTGTAAGCATCGAGCAAAAAGAACGAGCATCCACACCTGTGGGTGCTTTTCTTTTGCGTTTGAATATGCTATACTGTGTGATAGTCGGTAGGAGGTGGACTTCGTGCAGATTGAAAATTTGAGCTGGTTTCCCGGCCATATGACGAAAACCAAGCGTATGATCGCGTCCGAGATCGCGCATATGGACGCGGTGTGCGAGATACTGGACGCCCGCATCCCGCTCTCGTCCCGCAACCCGGAGATTGACGACATGACGGCGGGCAAGCCGCGCCTCATCGTCCTCAACCGCGCCGATCAGGCCGACCCCGCCGAGACGCGCCGCTGGGCGCAGTATTTCCGGGGAAAGGGCTACGCCGTGCTGGAATCGAGCGCCAAAGGCGGCGCGGGAACGGAGAAATTCGCCGCCGCCGTGCGCGAGCTGCTGCGAGATAAGCTGGAGGCCTACGCCGCCAAGGGGCAGGTCGGGCGCGTGATGCGCGTGATGATCCTCGGCGTCCCCAACGTCGGGAAGTCCACCTTTATCAATAAGGTCGCCAAGCGCAAGACCGCCAAGGCGGAGGATCGCCCCGGTGTCACCCGCGCCAAGCAGTGGGTACCCGTGGACGCCACGCTGGAGCTGCTCGACACGCCGGGGATGCTCTGGCCGAAGTTCGATGACCCGGAGGTTGGCAAGCGTCTTGCCTTTACAGGCGCGGTGAAGGATGACGTGCTGGACATTGAGGAGCTGGCCTGCTGCCTGATGGACTATCTTGCCGCGCACTACGCCGATACCCTCGCGGAGCGGTATAAAATTGAGCTTTCCGAGGGCGACAGCGGCTACGACCTGCTGGAAAAGGCGGGGCGCAGGCGCGGCTTCCTCATGCGCGGCGCACAGGTGGACACCGAGCGTATGGCGCGGATATTGCTGGACGAGTTCCGCGGCGGCAAGCTGGGACGCTTTACCTTAGAGACGGTGGAGGACGCGGAATGAACGACCTGTGGCACTATGAGCGCGAGGCGCACGAGGCGGGAATTGCCCTCGTCTGCGGTGCGGACGAGGCGGGCGCGGGGCCGTTGATGGGGCCTGTCTATGCCGCCGCCGTCATCTTGCCGGAGGACTATGATCTGCCCGGATTGAACGATTCCAAAAAGCTCTCGCCGAAGAAGCGGGAGGCGCTGTTCCCGCTCATTCAGGCACAGGCCGTCGCGTGGGCGGTGGCCTCCGTCTCCGCCCGTGAGATCGACGAGACGGATATTCTCTCCGCCCGCGTGGCGGCGATGCAGCGCGCCATTGATGCGCTGTCCGTCAAGCCGGAGCTGGCGTTTATCGACGGCAACCGCGATCACGGCCGCAGCGCGGCCATCGTCACGCCGCACCGCTGCCTTATCGGCGGGGACGGCCTCTCCGCGTCCATCGCGGCGGCCTCCGTGCTGGCCAAGGTCAGCCGCGACCGCTACGTGACCGAGGTGCTGGATAAGGAATATCCGCAGTACCAATTCGCCAAGCACAAGGGCTACGCCACAGCACTCCACTACGCCATGCTGGACGAGTACGGCCCCTGCCCGGAGCATCGGCAGTCGTTCCTCAAGAAATGGCGGCAGGGAAGGGCGCAGCCATGAGCCGCGCCGAGGGAACGCGGGGTGAGGCACTGGTGGCCGATTACCTCCGCGAGCGCGGCTGCAAGCTGGTCGCGCACAGCTACCACTGCCGCTTCGGCGAAATCGATCTGATTGCGTGGGACGGCGGAACGCTCTGCTTCGTGGAGGTCAAGACCCGCACGAACACGCAGATGGGGCTTCCGCGCGAGTACGTTACCGCGCCCAAGCAGGCGCGCCTGCGCCGCACGGCGCTTTTTTACCTCGCCTCCAACGACCTCGACTGTCCCGCCCGCTTCGATGTGGCGGAGGTCTACGTCGAGAGCGGCGCGGCGCGGATAGAATATTTGGAGGACGCATTTCAATGACGGATATACGAGAAATCCCCTATTTTGACGGGCATTGCGACACAATCTATCACTGTACGCACACCGGTGGTGAGCTGCGCGAAAATGGCGGCCATCTTGACCTCCTGCGCGGCCAACGCTACGCGCGTCGCGCGCAGTTTTTCGCACTCTTCGATGACGCGGCCACATTGCCGCCAGGTGAAGCGTGGCCGCAGGTGTGCGCTATGCACGAGTGGTTCGTGCGGCAGCTCGAGGCGAATAAAGACCTTGCCGTCTTTTGCCGCAGCGGCGCGGAGATCGATGCGGCGGCGGCCTCCGGCAAGACCGCCGCGCTGCTCAGTCTTGAGGGCGCAGACCTGATAGACTGTAAAGTAAAAAACCTATACACAGCCGCCGGATGGGGCGTTCGCCTCATGAACCCGGTGTGGAACAACGCCAACGCGCTCTCCGGCTCATGCGTACAGGACACGGAGCGCGGCCTGAGCCAAGCGGGGCGGAACTTCCTGCAGCATATGGAGGCACTGCACATTCTCCCCGACGTCTCCCACATCTCCGACGCCGGATTTTGGGACGTGCTGCGCCTGACGCACGGCCCGGTGGTGGCCTCGCATTCCAACGCCCGCGCCCTCTGCGCGCATCCCCGCAACCTAACGGACGATATGTTCCGCGCCCTGCGCGACAGCGGCGGCGTGGTGGGTATCAACCTCTACCGGTGCTTTGTGGGCGGCGCGTCCATGGACGACCTCGCGGCGCATATAGAGCATTTCCTGTCGCTGGGCGGCGAGGAGACTGTGGCCATCGGCGGTGATTTGGACGGCTGCGAAGCGCTGGCCGCCGGAATGCACGATGTGGCGAGCGTCGCCGAACTTTACGAAGCGCTCACGCGGCGCGGCTACGGCGAAGCCCTGCTGGCCGATATTTTTTGGAACAACTGGCGGCGCGTCCTCTAAGGCGCGTCGGAGAAAGGAGGCACCTCATGGCGCTCTACGCGCTGGGCGACCTGCATTTGTCGCTGAGTACCGACAAGCCGATGGACATTTTCGGCGAGCGGTGGGCAAACTACGTGGAGAAGATACGACAGGGCTTCGCGCCGCTGAAGGACGATGATGTTACTGTCCTCTGCGGCGATCTGAGCTGGGGCATGAGCCTCCCGCAGTCCTTGGAGGACTTCCGCTTCATCCACGCCCTCCCCGGAAAGAAGATACTCATCAAGGGCAACCACGACTACTGGTGGGAGACGGCCACGAAGATGCAGCGGTTTTTCGACGAAAACGGCCTTACTTCGCTGCAAATTCTCCACAATAACTGCTATTTCTACGGCGATCTCGCCCTCTGCGGCACACGCGGCTGGTTCTACGAGCTGGACAACGCCGGGACGCACAACGAAAAAATGCTCGCCCGCGAGACCGGGCGGCTTGAGGCTTCGCTCAAGGCGGCGGGGGAGAGGAAGAAGCTCTGTTTCCTGCACTACCCGCCGCTCTATCAGGGCTACGAGTGTCCGGAGCTGCTGCGTCTGCTGCAAAAATACCGCGTCAAAGCCTGTTATTACGGCCATTTGCACGGCGCGGCACAAAAGCGCGTGCTGGAGGGCAGCCACTACGGAACGGACTTTCATCTGGTCTCCGGGGACTGGCTGGATTTCGTCCCCAAAAAAATTTGTGAATGAGAGAAAAAACAGTGGAAATTCCCATTCTTTTCTGTTATTATACTAAGATGTGTGGGCATCGGCATAAAAAACCACGTCCACACGGAACGGAGGAAATAAGAAATGACTGTGAAAAGCTGCGAGAAACTGGAAAAGAGCCATGTCGCTCTGACCATCGAGACGACCGCCGAGGAGTTTGAGGCCGCCGTCAACAAAGCGTATCTGAAGATGCGCGGTAAGATCAACGTACCCGGCTTCCGTGTAGGCAAAGCGCCCCGCAAGATCGTCGAGAAGATGTACGGCGCGGAGATCTTCTACGAGGAAGCTGTCAATATCGTCCTGCCCGACGCCTACGAGGCAGCTGTGAAGGAGCAGGCACTGAACGTGGTGGGCTATCCCGAGGTCGAGCTGGAGTCCTGCACCAAGGACGGCGTGGTGTTCAAATGCACCGTGGCCGTGTATCCCGAGGTGAAGCTGGGTCAGTACAAGGGGCTGGAGGCCCCCAAGGCTGAGGTCAAGATCTCCGCCGCCGACGTGACCGCCCGCCTCAAGGAGATGGCCGAGCGCAACAGCCGTCTCGTGTCCGTGGAGCGCGCCGTCAAGAAGGGCGACACCGCCGACATCGACTTTGAGGGCTTCGACAACGGCGTGGCCTTTGACGGCGGCAAGGGGGAGAACTTCGACCTTGAGATCGGCTCGGGCAGCTTCGTCCCCGGCTTCGAGGATCAGCTCATCGGCATGAAGGCCGGCGAGGAGAAGAACATCGACATCACGTTCCCCAAGGACTACACGCCCGAGCTGGCCGGCAAGCCCGTGGTCTTCCACGTCAAGGTCAACGAGGTCAAGGTCAAGGAGGTCCCCGCGCTCGATGACGAGTTCGCCAAGGACGTCTCCGAGTTTGATACGCTCAAGGAGCTCAAGGCCGACATCAAAAAGAACATGACTGAGGAGCGCAGCGAGGCTGCGCAGCGCGCCTTCGAGGATGCGCTGATGGCCAAGGTGGCCGAGGGCGTGGAGGCCGAGATCCCCGATGAGATGGTGGAGTCTCAGGCCGCGCAGATGATCGAGGGCTTCAAGCAGCAGCTCGCCTCGCAGGGCATTCCCTTTGACCAGTACCTCAAGCTGACCAACAGCACCGAGGCCGACCTCAAGGCGCAGTCCGTCGCTCCTGCCACCGAGCAGGTGAAGATGGAGCTGGCCGTCGCCGCCATCATCAAGGCCGAGAGCCTTGACGCGAGCGAGGACGAGGTCGAAGCAGAGATCAAGAAGATCGCCGACAAGTACGGCATGGACCTCGACACCGTCAAGAAGTACCTGCACGCCGAAGAGGTGAAGGATCAGGTCATCCGCGAGAAGGTCATCAAGCTCGTGGCTGACAGTGCCAAGGCCGTCGCGCCCGTCGAGCCGGAGGCCAAGGCCGAGGAGACCGCCGAGACCGCCGAGGAGAAGAAGCCCGCCAAGAAGACGGCGGCCAAGAAGCCCGCTGCCAAGAAGACGGCGAAGAAGGACGCGGAGTGATCGCACACGAGAACATACATCGGTAAGCCGTCTGCGGCGGGAAAGTGCTTCCCGCCGCACAATGGCCTTTTGAAAACAGTGCAGCGGTGGGTATACTTACCTATTCTCTTTATGCTTCTCAATGAAGACCGACAGGAGGTAATCTTATGAGTTTAGTCCCTTATGTGGTCGAGCAGACCAATCGCGGTGAGCGTTCCTACGATATTTTTTCCCGTCTGCTCAACGACCGCATCGTATTCCTCGGTGAAGAGGTGAACGACACCACCGCCAGCTTGGTCGTGGCGCAGCTTCTCTATTTGGAGGCGCAGGACCCCGACAAGGACATTCAGATGTATATCAACAGCCCCGGCGGCAGCGTCACGGCCGGGATGGCCATCTACGATACGATGCAGTACATCAAGTGCGATGTCTCCACCATCTGTATCGGCATGGCCGCCAGCATGGGCGCGTTCCTGCTCTCCAGCGGCGCAAAGGGCAAGCGTATCGCCCTGCCCAACGCGGAGATTATGATCCACCAGCCCTCCGCCGGAACGCAGGGCAAGGTCACGGACATGGAGATCGACGTGGAGCATTTCCTCAAAATCAAGCAGCGCATCAACAAGATCTTGGCCGAGAACACCGGGAAGACGCCCGAGCAGGTCAAGGCCGATTCCGAGCGCGACAACTGGATGATCGCCGAGGAGGCACGTGAATACGGCCTCGTGGACAAGGTTATTTATAAGAGGTAACGGCATGGCACAACAGGAAAAGAAAATGCTCCGCTGCTCGTTCTGCGGTAAGCCGGAAAATCAGGTATACCGCATGATCCAAGGGCCGGGCGTGCGTATCTGTGACCAGTGCGTCCGCCTGTGCGAGAGCATTCTCGACGACGGCATGACGCCCGCCGCGCCGGAGCGCGGCAATGCCCGCCAGCTCCCGACGCCGCACGAGATACACGACGTGCTGGATCAGTACGTCATCGGGCAGGAGAGCGCGAAGGTCGCCCTCTCCGTGGCCGTCTACAACCACTATAAGCGCATTTTCTTCGGCGGCGGTGAGGACGTGGAGCTGCAGAAGAGCAACATCCTCATGATTGGGCCGACGGGCAGCGGCAAGACGCTCTTTGCTCAGACGCTCGCCCGCGTGCTGAAGGTCCCCTTCGCCATTGCCGACGCCACCACGCTCACCGAGGCCGGCTACGTCGGCGACGATGTGGAGAACATCCTCCTGCGGCTCCTTCAGGCTGCGGACTTCGATGTCGAGCTGGCCGAGCGCGGTATCATCTATGTGGACGAGATCGACAAGATCGCCCGCAAGAGCGAGAACACCTCCATCACCCGCGACGTTTCCGGCGAAGGTGTGCAGCAGGCACTGCTGAAAATTTTGGAGGGTACGGTGGCCAACGTCCCGCCGCAGGGCGGACGCAAGCACCCGCAGCAGGAGTTCATTCAAATCGATACCACAAACATTCTCTTCATCTGCGGCGGCGCGTTCGACGGACTGGAAAAAATCATCGAGCGGCGCGTCGGCAAGCAGGGCATCGGCTTTGAAAACGAGGTTCACGGCAAGCATACCAACCGCACCGGGGAGCTTTTGCAGCAGGTGCAGCCGCACGATCTGCTCAAGTTCGGTATTATCCCGGAGCTGGTGGGTCGTATGCCCGTGCTGACCACGCTCGACAGTCTTAACCGAGACGATTTGGTGCGTATCCTCACCGAGCCGAAAAATGCGCTCATCAAGCAGTATCAGACGCTCATGCACTACGACGATGTGACGCTGAGCTTTGAAAAGGACGCGCTCTACGCCGTGGCCGACAAGGCCATTGAGCGCAACATCGGTGCGCGCGGCCTGCGCGCCGTGATGGAGGGGCTGCTGACGCGGGTGATGTACGACATCCCCTCCGATCCGACCATCACCTCCGTCACCGTCACCGCCGCCTGCGTCAACGACGGCGCACAGCCGCTGGTGGAGCGTGACCCCGGAAAGACCGACCGCAGTGCAAAGCACAAGACCGGAACGGAGCAGAAGACCGCCCCGGCCTCCTGACACAGCAAAAAGGGGAGAGGCGGTACGCCGCGTCTCCCTGCTTTTTTACCCGCCGCCTGCACGTTCCGTGCAGGGGAAAGGAGTCCCCTATGATCGAAAACACCACAAGAAATTTACCCGTTCTGGCGCTGCGCGGTGTCACCGCGTTCCCGTGCCGGAAGGTTTCCTTTGACGTGGAGCGCGACATCTCCATCTTTGCCCTCGACAACGCGATGGAATCCGACAGCCGTATCTTCGCCGTCACGCAGAAGGAGCTGTCCGTGGCCATACCCACCGAGCGCGACCTCTACACCGTCGGCACGGTTTGCCGCATTTTGCAGATTGTAAAGACGTCCGACACCAGCGTGCGCGTGGTGATCGAGGGCGAGGAACGCGCCCGCTTGCTGCGCCTTTGGCAGAGCCAGCCCTTCCTGCAGGGTCACGTGGAGGTGCTGCCGGAGACGGCAACGCGCCACACCGTCCGCACCGAGGCGCTGATGCGCCGCACATACACGCTCTTCGGCGAATACATGAACCTCGTCAGCGGCTTGAATGACGATTTTTATTCTGCCGTGCTGGACTGCGGCGAACCCGGTGAGCTGGCCGACCTGATCGCGCAAAACATCACGCTCCTGCCGCACGACCGCCAGCGCGTTTTGGAGGAGCTGCACCCGGAAAAGCGGCTCATCCTCGTCAACGCTATCCTCAAGCACGAGACGGAGGTGCTTTCCATCGAATCGGAGCTGGAGACGAAGACCCGCTTCCGCGTGGCACAGGTGCAGCGCGACATGATCCTGCGCGAGCAGGCGAAGGTGATCCAGCACGAGCTGGGAGAGGACGGCGACGAGGAATTAGAGGCCTACGAGGCCAAAATTGACGCCCTCCCGCTGCCGGATGAGGTACATACCAAGCTGCACCGTGAGCTGGATCGTCTCGCCAAGCAGCCCTACGCCAGCGCCGAGTCCGCCGTGATCCGCAACTATCTCGACGTCTGCTTGGAGCTTCCGTGGGGCGTCACGACCCGCGACCGTGCCGACGTGGCGCAGGCGCGTAAAATCCTCGACCGCGAGCATTACGGGCTTGAAAAGGTCAAGGAGCGCATTTTGGAGTACATCGCCGTGCGCCAGCTCAACCCGGACGCCAAGGGCAAGATCCTCTGCCTCGTCGGTCCTCCCGGCGTGGGCAAGACCTCCGTTGCACTCTCCGTCGCCAAGGCCATGCACCGCAAGTGCGCCCGCTTGTCGCTGGGCGGCGTTCGCGACGAGGCCGACATCCGCGGCCACCGAAAGACCTACATCGGCGCCATGCCGGGGCGTATTCTCGAAGCGCTGACCCGCGCCGGGTCGATGAACCCGCTTTTGGTGCTGGATGAGATCGACAAACTGGCCAGTGATATGCGGGGCGACCCCGCCTCCGCGCTCCTTGAGGTGCTGGACAGCGCACAAAACAGCACGTTCCGCGACCATTTCGTCGAAGTCCCCGTCGATTTAAGCCGCGTTATGTTCATCACCACCGCCAACACGACCTCGACCATCCCGCGCCCGCTGCTCGACCGCATGGAGGTCATCGAGCTGGGCAGCTACACCGACGAGGAAAAGCTGCATATCGCCCGCGAACATCTCCTGCCGCTGCGGCGAAAGGAGAACGGCCTGCGCGCCGCGCAGGTGAAACTGAGCGACGACGCGCTGCGTGCCATCATCACTGACTACACCCGCGAGTCCGGCGTCCGCGCCCTTGAGCGGCAGCTCGATAAGCTCTGCCGAAAGTGCGCCATGCGTTTGGTGGAAACGGATGTAAAGCAAATCACCATCACACCATCAGACCTCTCCGAGCTGCTCGGAACGCCGCCCTATGCCGAGGAAGCAAGGCCGAAAACGAACCGAATTGGCCTCGTCAACGGCCTTGCGTGGACGGAGGTCGGCGGCGAGCTGCTGGAGGTGGAGGCCGGGGTCATGGACGGCACGGGCAAGCTGGAGCTGACCGGAAATCTGGGCGACGTCATGCAGGAGAGCTGCAAGGCCGCCTACACCTGCCTGCGCAGCCGCGCCGCCGAGCTGGGCATTCCGCGCGATTTCTACAAAACGAAGGACATCCACGTCCATTTCCCCGAGGGCGCCGTTCCCAAGGACGGCCCATCGGCGGGTATCGCCATCGCCACCGCCATGCTCTCCGCGCTGACGGAGCGGCCTGTCCGTCACGACGTGGCCATGACCGGGGAGATCACCCTGCGCGGCCGGGTGCTGCCCATCGGCGGATTGCGTGAGAAGACGATGGCCGCCAAGCGCAGCGGTATCAAGACCGTTATCATCCCCAAGGGCAACGAAAAGGACCTCGCGGACATCGACCCCGCCGTGCGCGAGGCACTGCGCTTCATCCCCGCGGAGACGGTGGACGCCGTCTTTGCACACGCGCTGACGCTGCCGAAAAAAGCCGCCGCCGTGGAGCATCTTGCCTCGCTCACACCGCCGCCGATGCAGGAGGTACGCCATGTCGATCAACTTTAACCGCGCGGAATTTGTCCTCTCCGCTGTAAAGGCCTCTGCCTTTATCCGTGACGGAAAACCTCAGGTTACGTTCGCCGGGCGCAGCAACGTGGGCAAATCCTCCGTAATCAACCGCCTCTTAAGCCGTAAGAACTTCGCCCGCGTGGGCGCAACGCCCGGAAAGACCAGTCAGGTCAACTATTTCCTCATCGATGGTAAGCTCTACTTCACCGACCTCCCCGGCTACGGCTATGCCAAGGTCGCCAAGGCCGAGCGCGACCGCTGGGGTCGCCTCATGGAGAGCTATTTTGCCGAGGACGGCTTGATCACGCTGGGTGTTCTCATCGTAGACGCCCGCCATAAGCCGACTGCCGACGATGTGACGATGTGCGACTGGTTCAAGGGGACGGGCTGCCCGCTCATCGTGGTGGCCAACAAGCTCGATAAGCTCAAAAAGAGCGAAATCGAGCCGAACCTGACGCTCATCCGTCAAACGCTCTCACTGCCCGAGGAGACGCGGCTCCTTCCGTTCTCCGCCGAAAAGGGGACAGGGAAGACCGAGCTGCTCGCCGCCATCAGCGAGCTGACAGGCAAATAAAAAATCGGAATGGCAGACGGCTTTTACCGTCTGCCATTCCTTATAAGGGGAGAGAAAGGGAAGAATATCATCGCTTTTTCGCGGGTGCGTGCAGAAGCTCCGCCAGCGCAGCACCGCCCAAAATCAGCACCGTGCCGACCCGGCGGGAGGGCGTCAAAACTTCGTTCAGCAGCAGCGCGGAGAAAAAGAGCGCACTGAGCGGCTCCAAATAACCGCAGACGGAGACGGTCTGCACAGGCAGCGCGCCGATGGAGGAAAAGTACATCCAGCAGCCGAACCCCGTACTCACGATTCCCAGCAGCAGCACCCACACCCAACTCTCTGTGGGAATATCGATGAAGAACGTGCAGCGCTGCACGGAGCAGACGACGGAGGTCGTGAAGAAAGCGAAGAGAAGCTGAAGCACGGTGTTCTCCAGTCCGGGCAGGGCGGCCTTCTTGTTGGCGATGACCATAACGGCGTACATCACCGCGCTGCCCAAGCTGTATAGAAAGCCCTCCGCGTTCAGCGTACTGCCGTCCACGCCGTTGAGCAGCACCACGCCCGCGAAGACGATGGCGATACCCGCCAGCTTTGGCAGCGTAAGCCGTTCGCGGAAGAAAACAGGGGAGAGCAGCATCACCATCACCGGCCCGCAGGCGTACAGCAGGGTGGCGACGGACACACCCACGAGCTGATAGGCGCGGAACAGGCACAGCCAGCTCAAGCCCATCGCCACGCCGGACACCGCCACCAGCACCAGCCGCCGCGGTGCGCGGAGGCAGGTGAAGTACTGCCGCGTCAACAAAAAGATGCCCAGCAGGAACAGCCCGCCCAAAAGACAGCGCAGCACGACAATCTGCGTGCTGGAAAGGTCGATATGTCCCGCCATGAAGCCGTTCAGCCCGAAGAGCAGCAGGGAGGCGATATATTTCAGATAGGCGGCTTTGTTTTCCATCCCGAGGCAGCTCCCTCCGTGTATTTCTTGTTGACAACATTATACGATGGTGTTATCCTTGCGTAAAGCGGAAAAATAGCAACGCAGCCTTGCGAAATTCGCAAGGAGTAGGGAGGACGCATGGAGACGGAAAAATGCAGAGCGCTGCTGCGCTCCGTGGAGCGCGGCTCCATCACCGCGGCGGCGGAGGAGATGGGCTACACCGTCTCCGGCATCAGCCGCATGATTTCATCCCTGGAGGACGAGGTGGGCTTTCCGCTGCTGCTGCGTCGGCGCGACGGCGTAACACCCACGCGCCGCTGCCGTGAGCTGCTGGGCGATATCCGTGAGCTGGTGCAGCAGGCGGAGCATTGCCGCCAGACGGCGGGAGAGCTGCGGGGCGTGGTGTCCGGCACGGTGGTGATCGCCACGATTTCCAGCGTGGGCGCACACCGTCTGCCATCCGTAATTGCGCGCTTTCGGCAGGACTTTCCGGGCGTGGATTTTCAGTTGATGATGGGCATTCACGAGCAGGTGGAGGAATGGCTCTGCACGGGACAGGCCGAGATGGGCTTTCTGCGCCTGCCCACAAGGGCGGAGCTTGACACCGTGCCGCTGGAATGGGACGAGCTGCTGGCGGTGCTGCCGGAGGGACACCCGCTCTCGGTGCAGGAATCTGTCATGCTCTCACAGCTTTGCGAGCAGCCGTTCATCGCGCTGGACAGGCAGGGGAGAAGTGACCCCGATCTGACGGAGGCGTTTCGCTCCGAATCGCTGACACCGCAGATACGCTTCACCGCGCTGGACGATTACGCGGTGATGTCCCTCGTGGAGCATGGCTTGGGCGTGGGGGTGCTGCCGGGCGTGATGCTGGAGCGTACCCCCTACCGCTTGACCTTGCGGCCGCTAAATCCGCAGCGATACCGTCGACTCGGCGTGGCCGTGCGGCGCGGTGAGAAGCTGACCCCGGCGGCGGAGCGATTTTTATCGTATCTCCCCGGCATGGAGCGGTGATGAAAATTTTTTCACACCCGCACGAAAAGAATGTTGAAAACAACGGGAAATTGGGACTGTTCATCGAAAAAAAATATGGTATAATAAGCTAATATGAGACATTCAGCGCGCTCACGATTCGGCGCGATGAGATTTCAAACAGGAGGTATTGCAAATGGAAACTTACGGACTGGAAAAGCTGGGCATGATCAACGCAAAGGCTGTGTATCGCAACCTTACCCCGGCGCAGCTTACCGAACACGCACTCTGCCGCGGCGAGGGTACGCTCTCCAATACCGGTGCGCTCGTCGTCAAGACCGGGAAATATACGGGGCGCAGCGCGAACGACAAATTCATCGTGGATACCCCTGCCGTGCATGACGATATCGCGTGGGGCAAGGTGAATCGCCCCATCGAAAAGGCAAAATTCGATGCCATCCGCGCCAAGGTCACTGCCTATTTGCAGGATAAGGACGTGTTTATTTTCGACGGCTTTGCCGGGGCAGACCCCAAGTACACCAAGGCGTTCCGCATCGTCAATGAGCTGGCCAGCCAGAACCTCTTCATCCATCAGCTCCTGCGCCGTCCCACGGCAGAGCAGCTCAAGGATTTCCGCGCGGATTACACCATCATTGCCGCGCCCGGCTTCAAGTGCATCCCGGAACTCGACGGTACGCGCAGCGAGGCCGCCATTTTGGTGGACTACGAGGCGCACGAGGTCGTCATCTGCGGCACGCAGTACGCCGGGGAGATCAAGAAATCCGTCTTCTCCGTGATGAACTATGTCCTGCCTAAGCAGGGCGTGTTCCCCATGCACTGCTCCGCCAACATCGGCAAGCACGGCGACAGTGCCGTCTTCTTCGGCCTGAGCGGCACGGGCAAGACCACGCTCTCCGCCGACCCGAACCGTATGCTCATCGGCGACGACGAGCATGGCTGGGCGGACGACTCCGTCTTCAACTTTGAGGGCGGCTGCTACGCCAAGTGCATCAACCTCAGCCCCGAGGGTGAGCCGGAGATCTACAACGCCATCAAGTTCGGTGCGCTCGTGGAAAACGTCGTAATGGACCCCGACACCCGCGAGTTCGACTTCGACGACGACTCTCTGGCCGTCAACTCCCGCGTGGGCTATCCCGTAGAGTACATCCCCAACGCCGAGCTGTCCGGCATGAGTCCCAGCGTCCCCAAGACCGTCATCTTCCTGACGGCGGACGCCTACGGCGTTCTGCCGCCCATCAGCAAGCTCGACAAGAATCAGGCCATGTACTACTTCGTCTCCGGCTTCACCTCCAAGGTCGCCGGCACGGAGATCGGCGTGACCGAGCCTGTCCCGACGTTCTCCACCTGCTTCGGTGAGCCGTTCCTGCCCCTCGACCCCTCTGTCTACGCCGCCATGCTGGCGGACAAGGTGGAGAAGTCCGGCGCGAAGGTCTACCTCGTCAACACGGGCTGGAACGGCACGGGCAAGCGCATGAAGCTCAGCTACACCCGCGCCATGGTCACCGCCGCGCTGACAGGGGAGATCGAGAGGAGCGAGTTCGTCACCGACCCCACCTTCGGTGTCCAAGTGCCGACGAGCATCGAGGGCGTTCCCTCCGAGCTGCTCATCCCTGCGAACACATGGGAGGATAAGGCCGCCTACGAGGCGAGCTGCAAGAAGCTGGCCGCCAGCTTTGTGGAAAACTTCAAAAAGTACACCCACATGAGCGCCGAAGTGGTCGCCGCAGGCCCGAAGGCGTAACATTAACGTCCGTATTTGACCGTAAAGCGAACAAAAGCGGACAAAAACGCCCGCAGAACGAACGAAAACGAACGCCAAAAAGCACCCTCAAGACTGTGAACAGCACCCCATTTCTTGGTACAAGTATTTTACCATACTTGTCTAACAAATGGGGTGCTGTTCAGATTCACGGTGCAATTCAATGCCGGTGACCCAAGCCACCAGCAGGTAGCTGCTATCCTAAACGAACAGGGGCGACGTAAGGCACAGTTCCTTGTCAACGCCGTGATCCGATCAATGACGACGATGCACGCCTTTGCTGCGGAGTACATTGCATCAGGCACAGAGCGAACAACACCACCGGGAGAATTTTTGCAATTCCCCACAAAGACAGCCCGTGGTCTATTGCCCACAGGGGAGTGACGAGGTATCCGAGAAAAAGGGAGATGATCGCTGCGACCGAAATGTTCCTGCGATACAGGATCGTTTTTTTTCTGCCGTATAGCGCAAGCCATAGGAGCAATGCCGCAGAGTATACGTAAAATGGTTAAAAACATAGTGAAGAGGAGATGTACTTCTGGATACCGGAGGATAACCTTGAGCTGCGCGTCCGGCGCGACCATGTGCCATACGACGTGTGGGAGCGGCAGGGGTATCTCCAAACTACCGAGGGCAATGTCGTTCACTACGGCTACATTGAGAAGTTCATCGAGCTGCTGGGCGATCGTTTCAATATCCGGGAAATCGCCTTTGACCGCTGGGACGCCGTGCAGATGGTGCAGAACCTTGAAGGCATGGGATTTGCGGTCATTCCTTTCGGGCAGATAGCCGTGGGCTGTTGTTCATTTAACCCTGCAAAATCAGTCGATTATAAAAAGTTTTTGCACTATGGTGCAT
>CAVGSO010000033.1:0-19262 GCA_963631875.1 Firmicutes bacterium CAG:341
CCCTCAACTTCACGAGGTACTTCTTCAGGGAGAACGGACAGAAGCGGTTCATCGTGGGCGAACACCACAAGACCGTGTGCGACGCCCTCGACCGTGTGCTCTGTGGCGAGGTGAACAAGCTCATCATCAACATCGCCCCGCGCTACGGCAAGACGGAGCTGGCCGTGAAGAACTTCATCGCCATGGGGCTGGCCATCAACCCCGCCGCCAACTTCATACACCTCTCGTACTCCAGCGACCTCGCCGTGGACAACAGCGTGGCCATAAAGGACATCGTGAACTGCGAGGAATACCAGCGGCTGTTCCCCACAAGGGTGAGGCACGGAAGCGATACCAAGGCACAGTGGGACACCGAGCAGGGCGGCGGAGTCTACGCCACATCGACGCTGGGGCAAATCACGGGCTTCGGCGCCGGCGAGGTTGACCGCCTCGACGAACAGGGCGAGCCGCTGCCCTACCGCTTCGCCGGGGCAATCGTCATCGACGACCCCATCAAGCCCGAGGACGCGCTGAGCGACGTGGTGCGCGAGCGGGTGAACCGACGCTTCGAGACCACCATCCGCAACCGCGTCAACAGCCGCTCCACGCCAATCATCATCATCATGCAGCGGCTGCACGAGCACGACCTTTGCGGCTACCTCCAGGAGATAGAGCCTGACGACTGGACGGTGGTGAGCCTGCCGTGCGTCACGGCCGACAAGCACGGCCGCCGCCAGCCCCTTTGGCCGTTCAAGCACACGCTGGAGGAGCTGGAGAAGATAAGGCTGGCCAACTCGTTTGTCTACGAGACGCAGTACATGCAGAACCCCACCCCAATCGAGGGCTTGATGTACTCCCACTTCAAGACCTACGCCACAATGCCCATCGAGGCGCACCTGCCAAGGCGCAAGGCTTACATCGACACCGCCGACACCGGGGCCGACTGGCTCTGCGCCATCTGCTACGAGGAAAGCGAGAGCGGCTGCTACGTGACCGACATCCTCTTCACCAACAAGAGCATGGAGTACACCGAGCCGGCCACGGCGAGGATGCTCGTGCGCAACCGGACGCAGGAGGCCGTGGTGGAGAGCAACAACGGCGGGCGCGGCTTCATGCGCAACGTCGAGGCCAACGTCAGGCGGCTTGGCGACTGGGACATGGCCTTCACGCCGCTGCCGCAGACGGCCAACAAGCAGACCCGAATATTCACCAACAGCTCAAAGGTGCAGAACATGGTGTACTATCCCGAGGGGTGGGAGGAACGCTGGCCACAGTACGCCGCCGCCATGAAGGCATACCGCAAGGAGGGCGGCAACGACCACGACGACGCGCCCGACTGCACCACCGGCATCGTGGAGCGCTTCGGCCTCAGCTCGCACGCCTCGCTCACCGACGACGAGGTGGCGCGGATAGAGGACGAGATATACTAAGCACACACCGCAACAAGCATAACCACACACACAAGGAGGAACACAGCCATGCCGACCATCAACGAAATCATCGACAGGCAGAACAGGCGCCCGGGCGACATCATCGCCGACCTTAAGAACAAGACCATCGACATCCCGGCGTGGGGGACGCTCGAAAAGGAGTACAACCCGCGCAAGCACCCCGTGTACACCGACCGCGACTACCGCGACAAAGTGCGCCGGGGCAAGGTGGAGCGCATGACGCGCATCACCTACAGCATACAGAAACAGGCGGTGAAGCGCATGAAGGAACTTATGTTCTCAATCCCGGTGAAGCGCAGGTACACCGCCGCGACCGACGGCGAGAAGACCGCCGCCGCCATCATGGAGGCCGTGTTCAAGCGCAACCGCATCGACGCGCTCAACCTAAAGAGGGCGCACAAGCTCTTCGCCAGCTGCGAGATGGCCACAATATGGTTCGCCCAGATGCAGGACTGCGCATACGCCGGCCACCCGAGCAAGCTGAAGCTGCGCTGCCGCACATTCTCGCCGCTGGACGGCGACGCGCTCTACCCGCTCTTCGACGAATACGACGACATGATAGCCCTAAGCGTGGAGTACAGCCGCATGAGGGGCACGGAGAAGGTGACATACTTCGACGCGTACACCGGCACCGCCCACTACCGATGGGCCAACCACGGCGGCGGATGGGAGGAGGACATCGACCCCGAGCCGACCAACATAGGCAAGATAGCCGGGGCTTACATCCACAGGCCGATGCCCATCTGGGAAGACCAGAGCGACAACGGCTATGAGCTGGAGTGGACGCAGAGCCGCCAGGGCAACTACCTGCGCAAGAACAGCCGCCCCACGTGGGTGATATACTCCGACAGCCAGCAAGTCGCCGCCTCGCAGAGGATGGGCGGAAAGCAGGAGCCAACAGACGACAACGCCGGGCGCAACGTGCTGCGCTACGGCAAGGACGACAAGGCGGGCTACGCCACATGGGCGCAAGCCACCGACGCGCTGAAGCTGCACACCGAGGAGCTGCGCCGCAACATCCACACCACGCTCCAGCTGCCCGACATGAGCATGGAGCAGATGAAGGCCACGCCCATGAGCGGCGAGGCGCGCAAGATGCTCTTCATCGACTGCCAAATGAAAGTGACCGACGAGAAGGGCGACTGGCTGGAGTTCTTCGACAGGGAGATCAACGTGGTGAGGGCTTTCTGCAAGGCCATGTACCCGGAGCTTGCCGCCGACTTCGACACGCTCGTGGTGGAGTCGGTGGTGACGCCGTTCCAGATAAACGACCGCTCGCAGCAGATAAAGGACATGAGCGACGGCACAGGCGGAAAGGCCATCATATCGCGGCGCACGGCCATACGCGAGCTTGACCTCGTGCCCGAGGAGGAGATAGAGAGCGAGGAGCAGCGCATAGAGGCCGACGAGACCGCCGCCGGAGACATTTTCGCCAACGAGCCGACGGCATGACCGCCACGATGGGAGACACAAGGCAATGCCGAAACGGATAACCATAGGCACATACGACAATAAGCACAGGGCGAACCTCGCCAAGCGTGCCAAGAGGGTGCTGCAGCTCTACGAGGCGGCGATAGACCGCGTCACGGGGAAGGCCGCGTCCGCCATTTCCGACGCTGACACGGGGAAGGAGTTCCACTTCGACGACTTCCCCGCGCTCAACAAGGAGGT
The DNA here is from genome assembly GCA_963631875.1 of Firmicutes bacterium CAG:341. Classification (GTDB taxonomy): domain Bacteria; phylum Bacillota; class Clostridia; order Oscillospirales; family Oscillospiraceae; genus Vescimonas. The sequence continues at coordinate 3,102 of CAVGSO010000033.1, forward strand.
TGACGCGCTCATGCAAGACCTCGCCGACAGCCTGCAAGCCAACATCGAGCAGGGCGACGAGGAAAGCTGGACGCTGGCCAACACCAAGAACGACGCCATGGTGGACTCCTTCATCGGCAGAAAGCGTCTGCCGCAGGACACCGTGGCCGAGTGGAAGCATCCCCACCTCGAAGCCCTCAACACGCTCATGGAACGCACCGAGGCCGGAATGAACCTCAGCGAGAGGGTGTGGAACTTGTCGGAGCAGTTCAAGGCCGAGCTGGAGCTTGCCCTCGAACTGGGCATGGGTCAGGGCAGGAGCGCGGCGGAGCTTAGCCGCGACGTGAGGCAGTACCTCAAATATCCCGACAAGCTTTTCCGCCGCGTGCGCGACAAGAGCGGCGCGCTCCGCCTCTCCAAGGCAGCGGCAGCGTTCCACCCCGGGCGTGGAGTCTACCGCTCCAGCTACAAGAACGCCCTGCGCATGACCGCCACGGAGAACAACATAGCCTACCGCACAGCCGACCACAACCGCTGGCAAGTCCTGCCCTTCGTGCTCGGCATCGAGGTGCGCATCAGCAACAACCACCCCACGCCCGACATCTGCGACACGTTCGACGGCAAGCGGTTTCCCAAGGACTTCAAGTTCACGGGCTGGCATCCCTGGTGCCGCTGCTACGCAGTCTCGGTGCTTGCCTCGCAAGAGGAGATGGACGCTTACACCCAGGCCATCATCGACGGCGAGGACGTGTCAGGCTGGCAGTTCACGGGCAAGGTGGAGTCCATGCCGGAGGAGTTCGGCCAGTGGATGAAGGGCAACGAGCAGCGCATCGCCAAGGCGAAGTCCCTGCCCTACTTCATCAAGGACAACAAGGAGCTGGTGGAGCAAGCCATGAGGCTGGCGGAAAAGGCGGTAGGAAAGCAGTCTGAAATAGAACTGTTGACAAAATCCGTCGGCGTGGATATCGGTGAGCCTATGACACACGAACAGGCCGACATGAAGCACCCTAACCCACATTACGGCGAAGCAGAGGAATACAGGATAAACTGTCAAAGCTGCGTCGTGGCATACGAGCTGCGCCGACGTGGACTCCCGGTGGAAGCTTTCGGCAGAACGAATGGAAGCATGGGCGGTGAACTTGCAAGGAAAACACAGTCTGCATGGATTGACAGTGACGGGAATGTTCCGGCACCGATTGTCTGCAAACAGACGGTAAAAGGGCGTACAGTAGACAAGCGAGGATATGTCAGACACACATATACGTCAGAAGGTGACGTGTGGAACGAATTGATGTCGCAAACTAAACAGGAGGGCAGATATCATTTGAGCTGGTCATGGATGAACTCTGACAAAGGCCATATCATCACGATGGAGACATTCGCCGATGGCACACGACGGTTCTATGACCCGCAGACCGGGCTGGAATCAAAGAATATCCTACCGTGGATAAGTCGCAAGGGTAAGGTTGCCTTTGACATGAAGAAAGGAGTACGCGCCTATCGTGTGGATAATTTGCAGCCGAACCCCGTTGTTGTGAAAGGCGTGGTAAGGAAATCGGGGAGCACCCTCGCCACTCCGTCAATGACCGCCGAGCAGAAGGCATGGTGGGAGAAGAACGTGAAAGGGGCGGGCCTGTCCATGGGCAATGGCTTTTATAAGAAACGGAATGACTGGCATAAGGAGATTAGTAAATCATCTTCGTTTCCCTTGTCTGAAGAACGTAGGCTGAAAAATGTGCACACGGGTAAAATTTGGAACAAGGGCGAAGCTCGAAAGAACCTGATTAACCACGTTATCAATGAGGAAGAGTTAGAAGCTGCCAAATACGCTTGGGAGCACCCCGAACAACTGAAGTATATTAGAAACAGTCCGCTTGGGGAGGTAAAAGACCTCGAAAATCCAAAGGATGCCGCCAATGTCGAGAAAAAGCGCAAAAGAGGTGTAACATCGTACAACCAGTACGAAATAGCATTCAACGACGAAGTTTGGACTGTAAAAATGGAGGTTATAAACAATAAAAGGGAGCAATTCTACCACATAATGAAAAAGAGGTAATCTCGGATTGCCGCGGCGACTTAACGCCCGGGGTCATCAAATAGACCCCATACAGCCGAGATACACCTCTTCTCGATGCAAAGTAACGAATAAAACAAACGCAAAACAACAAAATGAAGAGATTTTTTTTGCTTGAAGCCAAAAAAATGGCGAGAGAAGCGGGATTCCACGATATCAAGCGTGTCGGAAGATGGAAAGAACATGAAGTTATAGAACCGTTTTTCACGGACGGCGGTACGCACTTCATAGGCTTCCCTCAGTATATTCTTTGCAAGGACGGGGTGTTGAGATGGGCGAAAGGCTACGAAGAAAGCCTGGACATCATGGACGCTATAAACGACATAAGAAGCTGACCATTTCCGATAATGCCAGCATATTGGAACACATAAATAAAAAGAAGAAAGAATAATCATGAAGCCGCGGAACTGCAATCCGCCTACTTGATGGTCATCCTTTCTTCTTTCCGCTGCAAAAGTACTAACTCTTTTCCAATCCGCCAAGGGAATGGTCCTCTTTGACATGAAGAAAGGTGTCCTTGCTTACCGTGTGGATAATTTGCAGCCGAACTCCGTTGTCGTGAAAGGCGTGGTGAAGAATTCGGCCCAAGAATGCCGCTTTTGTGTGTTGCAAAGGCCATATTTGGCATTCATAAACGGGCACCACAATAGCGCACCGCAAGCTCATGTTTACAAAATAAGCTTTTTCTAAAATAAATACCTTATCTTTGCGGCATTACAAATTTGTAAAGCAATCATAGACTATGTTTGAGAAGATTTTTGAGGGGTTCAAGACCAAGTTCCCTGGGGTTGACCCTAAGATTTTGGAGCGGATAGCCCGTAAAAAGGCTGAGACGACAACCACGGAGGAGGAAGCCAAGACCGTAGTGGACGGGACGACCTTCCAATCCATCATCGAGAGCGAGGCCGACAGGCGCGCCACCGAGGCGCAAGTGTCAGCCGTGGCCAACTACGAGAAGAAGCACAACCTGAAGGCAGGCAAGCCCATAGCCGCGCCCGCCCAACAGCAGGAGCCGCCGAAGCCGACCACGCCCGAACCGCAAGACGGGGCGGGCAGCGAGCTGATGGCGATGCTCACGCAGATGCAGAAGGACAACAAGGCCATGCGCGACCAGCTCGACGGCATACTCACCGAGAAGAGGGGGAACCAGCGCAAGGCCAAGTACGAGGCCCTGCTTGCCGGGGCTTCCGACAAACTCAAGGAACGCTACATGCGCGACTTCGACCGCCTGGCCTTCAACGACGACGACGACTTCAACGGATGGTACGACAAGCAGAAGCCATTCATCGAGGCCGACATCAAGGAGGAGAAGGCGGCAGGCGCGGCACAGACACCGCCCCTGGGCGGACAGCGGCGCAAGCCCGGCGACACGGTGGACCCTGCCGTGACGGCCTACCTCGACAGCGAGGCCGCACGCGAGGGGCAGACCGCCTCGCCAGTCATCATCGGGCTTTCGCAAGGAACGCGGCAGCAAGGTTAGGACAACGACAACAACAAAAGGAAGGATTTGAGAAATGGACAGAATGTTCAAGTATCAGGATGCAAACCCGTCGGAACCCGTCATCTTCGAGACCATAGTCACGGAGAAGCCGGGCGGCGGACTTGCCAAGAACCCCTCGTTCGACCTGCCGAGGGGACTCGCCATGGGCGAGGACGCGGACGGACTCTACGTCCCCATCAAGGGATACCGCCTCGTGGCAGAGGTCAAGGAAAGCGACACCGCCATCAAGATTGCCAAGGGTAGCGGTGTTCAGAAAGGAGACGTGATAGCCCACGGCAAGGTGGGCGTCGCCTGCACCGGGGTTGACTCCGACACAAGCGACGACTACGACACCGTGACCGTCACCATGGGCGTGGCAATAGCCCAGGACACCGTGCTCTATCAGGCGGCGAGCGCGGCGGACGGCGAGACTGCGGAGGCCGCACCCGTGCATGCCCCGGAGTACATACTCGGAACGCCGGTAAAGGCCGGGGAGGGCGACTTCGAGGTGAGGCTCGTGAGAAGCGCAAGCCTGCGCAAGGCCGCAGCCCCCGTGGCCGCCGAGGTGGTGGCACTGATGAAGGGCGTCACCCTCGACTAAACATTTTCAAACAACAGACAAAGGAGACAAACGACAATGGACGCACCACTATTTGACATCGACATACCCGGGATGCAAGCCACGGTGAACAAGTTCCAGCCCGGCACCGGCCTGGCGTGGAGCACTCTGTTCCCACTGAAGTACACCCGGAAGTTCGACATAAAGGGACTTGAGGGCGACGAGGGCATACCCGTGGCCGCCGACCGTGTGGCATTCAACACCAAAGCCCCGAAGAAGACGCGCCAGAAGGTTGGCACGTGGAGCGGCAAGCTCAGCAAGTACGCCGTGAGCCGCGACAAGGACGAGGTGGAGATAAACGAGTACCTCGACGCCCAGACACTGGCCAACGCGGCCACCGAGAACCAGCAGGAGAAGCAGGAACTCGTGAACCTCGTGTACGACGACCTGACCTTCGTGCGCAAGGCCATGGACTACAAGGTGGAGCTTGACTGCATGCGCATCGCGTCGAGCGGCGTGCAGACCTTCCCCGCCAAGATCGAGGGCGACATGGCCACGCAGGACACCATCAACTTCAACGTGCCGGCGGCCAACTTCATAGGAGTGGCCATATCCGAGAAGAAGAGCAAGGACGGCAATACCACCCTGCGCAAGGGCTACTCGTGGGACGACGCCGACAACGCCGACGGCCTGCTCGACCTCGCCAACGCGCAGGACATGATAGCCAAGCAGGGACTCACCAAGCCGCGCTACGCATTCATGGAGAAGGCCAAGTTCCAGGAGCTTGTGGCGCAGACCAAGACCGCCAAGAGGCTCTACCCGCAGGTGAACGACCTCAGCATGATCACCGCCGACATGATCACCTTGGAGAAGATCAACGCCTACAACGCAAGCCCCACGCGCGGCTATCCCCAAATCGTCGTGCTCGACACCTACGTGAGCATCGAGCACAAGGACGGCAGCCGTGAGACCATCAAGCCGTGGAACGTGAACGTTGTGGCCCTTTCGCCCACCCTGCAGCTCGGATGGACTTACTACAAGAACGTCCCCATGGTGCAGAACACCGAGGCCCTGCAGGTGTACGGCGGCTTCTTCAAGGTGACCCGCTACAGCGAGGTCAACCCACAGAGCGAGACCACACTGGCCGAGGCATACGTGCAGCCCGCGCTCATCAACCGCAAATCGCTCGTGTTCCTCAACACCGCCAACCAAAGCTGGGCTGACGGCGAGGGGGGAACGGCCTAACCTCAACGCTTGAGAAGCCAGCACCATGAAAGTACGTGAAGCCATAAAGGCCATGAGCGCATATCCCATGCCAACGGCGGCGGTCGAGAACATCGCCGCCGAGGCTGGGGTTGACGCGGAGGCGGAGCTTACCCCCGACATGAGGCGGGGCGAAGGCTTCAGGAAGGCAAAGGCGCTTGTCTACGCCTTCCTGGCCGAAGCCCCCAACGTGACGCAGGGCGGCGTGAGCTACTCGTTCAGCCAAAGCGAGCGCACACGTTTCGAGCGCAAGGCGGCGAGCATCCTCGCAGAGCTTGGCGCGGACGACGGCGGCGAGGTGCCGTGCGGCTACATCGGGGAGGACTTCTGATGATAGTGGCCAACGGACACCTCATGCCAGTATGCACCGCCGGGGGCGGACTGCTCCACGGCGTGCCGCAAAAGGCGCAGACCGTGCTGGGCGATCCCATACCCTGCAACATAGTGAAGAACAAGAGCGACCACCAAGGCACATACCAGGACGGCAAGTTCAGGCAAGTCGCCGCCACGGTGCTGATCGAGCGGCAGGACTTCACCGCAAAGCGAGTGAGGCTGACCGACAACCGGGGCGCGGACCTCGGAGAGTTCGAGGTGCAGGACGTGACGTGCCTTGAAGCCGTGGACGCTTTGCAGATAACGGTATGAGAAAGGGGGACGCACCATGCCAGTGAGACGCGGCTTCACGCCGTCGGCCATAGGGGCGAGGATAGCCCAAATGGTGGAGCGGCGCAAGAAGGCCATGATAGCGCAGCTCTTCTACATAGGCGAGGAGTGCCTCGCCCAGGCCAGGAGCGGCCACAGGTACCTCAGCCGCACCGGCAACCTTTGCAGCTCGGTCGGCTACTGCATACTCGACGACGGCCAGATTGTGGGCGCGGGCGACTGGCAGTCGGTGCCCGGACCCGACGGCGACGGCTCGGAGGGGCGGCAGCGAGGCGAGGCGTACCTGCATGAGCTGGCAAGCAAGCAACCACAAAAGGGCATCGTCTTTCTGATGGTGGCCGGAATGCCGTACGCCAAGTATGTCGAGGCCATGAGCCTCGACGTGCTAGACACGAGCGAGCAGATGGCACAACGCAAGGTGAGGGCGATGCTCAACCGAATGTTCAAGAACGCTTAACACACAAAAGGCACAACGACAATGGCGACAAAGGGACTGACGACAATAGAACTGGAGATGTACGCCGCGCTTGAGGAGCTTATGGCGCAGACCATAGGCGGCACGTTCTACACCAGCGGCACGCGCCCGCTGGAGGCCGGCGCCGAGGATGCGGTGCTCACCGTGGCCAACGCCACGGCCGACCAGATACAGGACGGCAGGGCGAGGCTCAACATCTACGTCCCCGACATCGACACGGGCGGCGAAAGCCCCATGCCCGACAAGGCAAGGATAATGGAGCTGGAGGCCGTGGCCGACAAGGTGGTGGAGAAACTTAATGAAGCCGACACCGCCTACCGCTTCGACCTCTTCCAGGCGACGGAGGCCATCGCGGTGCCTGGCAAGTGCGAGCACATCGTGAGCATTGGGATACATTTCAGAATAGCGACATTTTCATAAAAGGAGAAAAACGACATGGCAGATAAGGTAATAATGGCGTGGTCTAAATGCACGTTTGAGATTGCCAAGACCACTGACGGCCAAATGGCCTCAGGCCTCACCAGCATTGGCGTGATAAAGGACAAGTCATCATCGCTTAACCCGTCGGACGGCGAGAGCCTGGAAATGAAGGCCACTGGCGGCGAGCTTGTGGCGAAGGAGACGCAGGAGGGAGGCTACACCGCCACCACGCGCGTCATCGAGCCTACCAACGAGCTGCTCAAGCTGCTCGGCATCGGCGAGGAAGTGACGACGGCCGAAGGTACGGACAGCAAGGGTGAGTTCAAGGTGAAGACCCACGTGGTGGACGGCGACTGGTCGCTGCGAATATCCCCGAAGAACTCGGGGGCGAAGGGCATCAAAGCCCCGAAGACCCACATCGTCTACAAGCCAGGATGGAGCGAGGAGGACGGCAACTACGCCGACATCGACTTCGAGTTCCTCTACGGCGAGGCCGGCTACTGGTACTCCTTGTTCATCAAGGCGTAAGGATATTCCCGCCCATAGGACAGACAGGGGGCATGGCTCAACGCGAGAGCGCGTCCGCATGGACGAGGTGCAGGTTCAAGCCCTGCTGCCCTCCCTAACACACTACACACACGACAACCGAAAGGCACACGCACATGGAGACTACAGAGAAGAAGGCGGCCGACGCCATACTGGAGAACGCCACCGACAGCATCACCATAGGGGGTGTGGTTTACCCCATAGCGCCGCCCACGACGGCCACGCTCATACTCGTGTCCTCGCTCGTGTCAACCATGCCCGTGGTTGACAAGGCGTCGGCCAACCCACTCTACGAGGTGCTCGCCACCGCCAAGGACATGGCCGTGGTGGGCAAGATCGCCGCCACGCTCATTCTTGGGGCGAAGCGCATAAAAGAGCGGCGCGAGGCCGTCAAGGGCGAGGCGGGGAATGCGGCCAGGCGGCGTTGGCCGTGGCCGTGGCGCAAGGCCAAGAGCACCCGGGCACTGGAGGTTGACGCGCTTGCAGAGAGGCTGTTGGACGAGATTTCCACGCAGCGGCTCTGCGACATCATCGTCAAGCGGCTCGGGCAGTCGCAGTTCGGCGATTTTTTCGTGCTTACCACTTCCCTGTCCGAAGTAAATCTGCTAAGAAGGACAAGGGAGGTGGAGACAGCATCTGGGGATTAGTGCTCGGTTGGGCGAAGAACCTCAACGCGACGCCATCCCAAATCCTATACGACATCAGCTACGAGAACCTCGTCATGTACACCAAGGCCACGCCATACTACGACGACGTGAAGGACGAGTGGGACGACGCTCTCGACGCTAACAACCCCGACAACTTCAAAAACATCGACAGCAGCAAGGAGATTTACGTATGAGCGGCAACGACGGCAGCCTGAGCTTCAGCATCAAGCTTGAGATAGACAAGGTGCAGCAGCAGATAGCCCAGCTGCAAAGGGGCTTCGACCAAATGGCCACGCGCTTCGAGGCCGACGGCTCGCGCATGGACGGCGTGATTGACGGCATCACCGACAGGCTGAAGCAGCTTGGCGCGGCGTGGTCAGCAAAGGAGTTCGCCCAAAAGGTGATGGAGACGCGCGGCCAGTTCCAGCAGCTGGAGATGGCGTTCACCACCATGTTGCAGTCGGGCGAGAAGGCCAACGCCCTCATGCAGCAGCTTGTGAAGACCGCCGCCACGACCCCGTTCGACCTGACGGGAGTGGCCAACGGGGCGAAGCAGCTGCTGGCCTACGGCGTGGAGGCCGACAACGTCAACTCCACGCTCATACGCCTTGGCGACATCGCCGCCGGACTTTCCATCCCGCTTGGCGACCTTGTCTACCTCTACGGCACGACCATGGCGCAGGGGCGGCTCTACACGCAAGACCTCAACCAGTTCACCGGCCGTGGCATACCCATGATACAGGAGCTGGCCAAGCAGTTTGGCGTGGCCGACAGCGAGGTGAAGAAGCTGGTGGAGGAAGGCAAGGTGGGCTTCCCCGAAGTGCAGAAGGTGATTGAGAGCCTCACCGACAAGGGCGGCAAGTTCGGCGGCTTGATGGAGGCGCAGTCGAAGACCATAACAGGCCAGATAGCCAACATCGAGGACGCCATCGACACGATGTTCAACGACATCGGCCAGTCGCAGGAGGGCATCATCAACGCCGGGCTTGACATCGCCGGCCAACTTGTGGAGAACTGGCGCAAGGTGGGCGAGGCCGTGATGGTGGCGGCCACCGCATACGGAAGCTACAAGGCAGTGCTCATGGGAGTCACCGCCTACCAGGCGATAGAGGCGCGGCTGCTTGGGCAGATTGCGGTCGAGAAGTCGCTCGCCGCAGCCGCCGGCATCCAGCTTTCGAACGCCGAGGCCATGGCGGCGGCAAGGACGAAGCTGCTCACCCTGGCCCAACAGGGGCTGGCCACGGCACTGAAGAAGACGGCCGCCGCCACCCTGGCCAACCCCTACGTGCTCGCCGCTGCCGCCATAACGGGGCTGGCCTATGCCGTCTACAAGTGGGCGACGGCCGACAGCGCGGCGGAGGCCGCCCAGAAGTCTTTGCAGCGCGCCCTCGACAAGACCGCCGAGGCACAGCAGAAGTACAACGAGGAGACGGCCAAGGCCATCGACATCGCCAAGGACGACGCGGCCGCCACCATCGACAGGGACGACGCGCTGCGGACGCTCATCCGCCGTTACCCCTCAATCATACAGAAGTACATCGACGAGAAAGGCCATCTGCGCGACGTGCTCGCCCTGAAGAAGGAGATAGCCGAATACGACGGGAAGAAGCAGCGCAAGGAGACCGCCGACACGCTGAAGAAGGAGGCCGACGACGCGCGCACCCAATACGGCATCGCGGCAAGCCTCCTTGGAAAGTCGAAGGCGGGGCAAGGGCTCACCCGACAGGAGCAGGAGCAGGCCACGGCGCTCCGCAGGCAGTATGCCGCCGACACCGACACGCCATTTTGGCAAGTCAACCTGGGAACGTCGCTTGGCGACATCCGCGAGTTCTACCGCAACAAGATGGGCACAAGCCAAAGGCAGTACCGCCGCAAGCTCACCGAGAACAGGATAAGCGACTTCACCGCCGACGGCGGAAAGCTGGAGAGCATGGACGACAAAGCCCTCGCCGCCTTGCAGAAACGGCTTCGGGAGGCCAACGCCAAGAAGAACGAGCACACGGCGGTGTTCATCCAGGAACTCGACGACTACCTCACACTCAACGACCGCCAAGACCTGCTCACCCGCGTCGACGCCATGGTCAAGGCGCGCAACGAGCCAAAGAAGACAGACGACGGCAAGGACGGCAAAGGCGGCAAGACTGGCGACGACGAGGCAAAGAAACGCCTCGAAGCGCAGGAAACGCTCAACGAGCAACTGAGGCAGCTCCAGCAGCAGAACACCGACGCTGAGATAGCCCTCATGCAGGACGGCGCGGAGAAGAAGCTGGCCGAGATGCGCAACGGCTACAAGAAGCAGCTCTCCGAGATTGACAGGCAGGAGGCCGAGTTCAGGAAGAAGAACAAGGAGGCGGGCAACAAGGGCGGCCTCACCGAGGAGCAGGCCGGCGCGCTCAACGAGGCGAGGATGCTGGCCAAGCAGGACTACGACAAGCAGATTGAGGAGGCCGAGAAGGAAGCCCACAAGACGCAGCTGGAGTCCATGCGCGACTACCTCAAGGAATACGGCACATACCAGCAGCAGAAGCTCGCCATCGCCGAGGAGTACGCCGAGAAGATAAAGGCCGTCAACGAGTCGGCCGACAGCGCGGAGGCCAAGGCGTGGAAGGTGAAGTCGCTGGAGGCCGAGCGCGACAAGGCCACGCGGCAGACAGAGCTTGCCGCCATCAAGCAGCGCATAGACTGGGGGAGCGTGTTCGGCGACTTCGGCGCCATGTTCAAGGACCAGCTGCAGCCCACCATCGACGACCTCAGGCGGCTGGCCAACTCCGACGAGTTCAAGGCGGCGACGCTGGAGGAGAAGCAGACGCTCTACGGACTCATCGACAAGCTGGAGCAGGCCAACACCGTGTGGGACGGCGACATCTTCAAGCGCGTGTCCGACGACCTCATGGCCTACCAGTCGGCCATGGCAGGCTATGCCGCCGCGCAGGAGCGGGAGCGCAAGGCCACCGTGGCACTCGCCGAGGCGAAGGAGCGGCTGCGCAAGGCCGAGACTGGCGGCGACGAGGTGGGCGCGGACATCGCCAAGGCCGAGGTGCGCCGCGCGTCGGCGGAGCTTGACCAAGCGTCGGCGAGCGTGCAGGCGTTCGGCGCGAAGGTGGAGCAGACATCCACCGAGGTGCAGGCGTCGTCGCAGCAGGCCGCCAACCAGCTCACGCAGCTGAAGGAGGGCTTGTCCGGCCTCACGTCGGGAAGCCTCGCCGGTGTGGCCAAGGCTTTCGCGCAGATTGACAAGCTCTTTGGCGGCGGCGACTTGGAGAAGAACCTGTCCAACACCTTGGCCAAGGGCATGCAGACGCTTTTCGGCAAGGACAGCAAGGCGGCGCAGACGCTCAACGAGGCTCTCGGGAGCAGCGGCCTGGCCGGGGAGATAATATCCGCCATCCTCGGCATATTCGACATGATAGCGCAAAGCGGCGTAAGCGGCATCGTCGCCAGCCTGAGCGACACAGTGCTGGGTGCGGTTGACGGCATTTTGGACGACGTGCTCAGCGGCGACATCATCACCAAGTCGCTCGAAAGCGTCGGGTCGGGCGTGCGTGGCATACTCAACACCCTCACCTTCGGCGGACTCGACTCGTGGGCAGGCGGCGACAGCGACAAGACGCTGCACGAAGACCTCGCGCGGCTGGCCGAGACCAACGAGGAGCTGCAAAAGGTCATGCAGAACCTGAGCGACACGATGGCCAACGCGTCCATCATCAACTCCAAGCAGGTCTACGAGCTGCAGAGGCAGAACATCAAGGCGAGGCAGGACAACACCAAGGAGTCGATGCGGCGTGCGGCCGACGCTTCGTCGAAGGGCTTCCTCGGCTTCGGCTCGAAAGCGTCGTCATACGCCAAGATGAACGAGGGCATGAGCGCGGAGGGCTGGGCCAAGGTGAGCGCGGCGGCGGGCGCGTCGGTGAAGACGGCGCAGGACTTCTTCAGCCTCACCAGCGAGCAGATGTACAACGTGGCGCAGTACGCCACCAGCCAATACCTGCTGCTCAAAGACCTCGCCAACGACGGCAAGGAGGACGCGGCGCAGTACATGGACGACTACATCGGCTACTGGAAGGAGCTGAAGGAGGTCGAGGAGGCCTACTACGAGCACCTCACCACCGTATCGTTCGACACCGTGGTGAGCGACTTCCGCAACGCCCTGCTCGACATGGACAGCGAGGCCGAGGACTTCGCCGACAACTTCGAGAAGTACATGCAGCAGGCCATCGTCGAGTCGTTGCTCGTTGACCAGTACAAGCCGCTGCTTGAGACGTGGTACAAGAACTTCGCCAAGTTCCAGGAGAACGACGGCAAGCTCGACGAGGGCGAGGTGGCCCGGCTGCAAAAGGAGATGCAGGACATCACCGACGCAGCCCTTGCCGGGCGCGAGGAGCTGAAGAAGGTGTTCGGATGGGACACCACGTCGTCGGGCGGGCAGTCATCCACCACCACGTCGGCCGCCAGCCTCACCGAGGACACGGGCAAGGCCATCGAGGGGCGCTTCACCGCCATGCAGATAAGCGCCGACGCGATGCGCGCCACGCTGGCGTCGATGCAGGCCGACATCGGGGGGCTGGGGGCTTCGGCCACGGCCATCATGCAGAACACCGCCGAGATGCGCAACATATCGCTCACCGCCATCGACCACCTGGAGAGCATCGCAAAGAACACCCACGAACTCTACGAGATGAACGAGCGGCTGGGCAAGATCGAGAAAAACACAAGGAGCATCTGACACCATGCACAACGTACAGACATACATCAACTCCGCCACAGAGACCGCCAAGGAGCGGTGGGGCGTGGCCCTGGCCGAGACCTCGCTCACGGCGCTCATGACACCGCCCCCGGCCAAGGACTACGTGACGAGCACAAGCAGGCTGGAGCACGGCACGAGGGTGCTCGCCGACGGAGTGGCCGCGCCAAAGGTGGCGCAGCGCGACGTGCAGCTGGTGTTCGCCCTGCAGGCCCCCACGCTGGCACAGTTCCTCATGCGCTACAACGCCTTTTGCGAGGAGCTGAAGAAGGGGGCCATCGACATCACCATACACCTTTGGGAAGGCGACACCTTCATGAAGACCACCTACCACCTGTACTTCAACAGCTGCTCGCAGTTCTCGGAGTACAACGGACGGCTGGGACGCTTCGCCCTCAAACTCACGGAGCCTGATCCCACCAACCGCACCGTGGAGCATAACATAAGTGAAGAGTGAAGAACGAAGAGTGAAGAATTCAACGGCCTAATGAGCCTATTCGGCCTACCAGAGCCTAACATTCCCATAACGCCCAACCCTTAACCCAACCCACGCCCATGTCAACCACACCCACCACCATAACCATACGCAAGGCCGACGGCACGGAGCTGCTCACCACGCCCATACCGTCGGGGAGCACCCTGAAGAGGGAGCTGATGAAGGAAGACTACATCACGCTCAGGCTCTCCTTGGCCACGCCCCTGCAGTTCCCCTTGGGCTGCTACTGCGACACGCAGTGGGGGCGTTACACCGTGGTGGAGCTTACCGCACCCACGGCCAACGCCTCGACGGGAGGCTACGACTACGAGCTTAGGCTCGACGCCGACCACTACAAGTGGCGGAACAAGATATTCAAGTACCGCCCCAAGACGGGCGGACAGGAGGCCTCGTGGAGCCTCACCGCGCAGATTGGCGTGTTCATGGAGGCGTTAATCGCCAACCTCGAAGCCCTCGGCTACGGCAACACCGCCGACGGCGTGGCATACAAGGCGGCCGTTGACGACACCGTGACCACCGAGGCCAAGGCCCTCACGTTCTCCAACGCCAACCTCATCGACGCGCTGTCGAGCATCGCCGACGAGTTCGGCTGCGACTGGTGGGTTGAGGGCAACATCATACACATGGGCACCTGCGAGACGGGCGAGGCCGTCACCGTCGAGTCGGGCGTTGACACCTCGGGGCTTGACGTGACGGACAGCAGCGGCGCCTACGCCACGCGCCTCTACATATTCGGAGGCACGACCAACGTCCCGGCGCGCTACCGCAAGAAACTGGTGTTCGACACGCTAAGGCTCACGCCAGTCACCGCCGGAGGCCTCACCGTATACGACGTGGAGGACACCGCGCGCCCCCTCTCGCTCGACATGTTCGGCAATGTCGAGACCTACAGTTGGGCTGCGCCCGCCGCCACGGGCGAGGCTTCGGGAGCCGTCGCCTACGGCCACACCGGCGAGACGGTCAGCCTTAAGATGGAGGCGACCCTGTGCGCCACAGCCGAGTTCAGCGTGGCGCCGGGGCAGTACTCGCTCGACATGGGCAAGGCCGCGCTCAGCGTCGTGGCCACGCCGAGGCAGGCCGACCTCACGCCATCCACGCTGCGCTTCGCCGCCACCGTCACCGTGAAGAGCGGCGACGCCACAGTGGCCACGGCCGGCGCGGGGAGCAAGGCCAAGGCGTTCACGCAGGGCTTCGACACCACCACCCACGCCATCGCCCTGCCCACGGTGGAGTGGTACGCCAAGACCGCCGCCAAGCTCACCGTCGAGGTGGCCGTCACCATAGCCGACGACGACTACGACGCGAGCCAATATGCGGCCACGCCATGCCCGTACGCCAGCGTCGGCCTCGTGGCCACGGTGGGCGGGACTGTGGCCGTCATGCGAAGCCGCGCCAAGACCACCGCCACCTTCACCACTGGCGCGCTCAATGGGCAGGCCGTCGACGCCTACCTGTACGCCAACGGCGGATGCCTGGAGCTGACCAACGCCACGGCAAGCCCCTCGCTGGGCGACAAGTTCACCATCGACATCATCACCGCCAAGGTGCCCGTGGGCTACTTCCAGGCCGACACCGACGAGGAGACCACCGTCACCGCCATCACCGAGCAGAGGCTCATGCTGCCGCTTGACTGGAACGGCGGCCACAACTGGATCGACGCAAGGGACGGGATGGAGCAGGCCGAGATTGTTGAGACCGTGGCCACCGTGGATGACATTTACCCACGCCTCACATCCACCGTCGGCAGCGTGCAGACCTACCGCAAGGAGACAACCGACGACGACGGCAACGGCACGGGCAAGTACGACACATTCTACCTCATCGCCGACCCCTCGCTAAAGTTCAAGAGCGAATACAGGCTCAGCGACTCCACCGACATCACCATACTGTTCTATTCGGGCGGGCTGGCCGGGATGCGCTTCACCGCCAACTTCCACGAGGCCGGCGACACGATAACCAAGGTTGTGCTCGACGACGGCACGGTTGGCGCGCTGAAGGTGGCCGCCGACTCGTTCGAGCTTATCGCCAACGAGGACTACGGGCGGCAGCTGCCCGACACGGTGCTCTGCCCGGCCACGGGCGACACATTCTCGCTTGGCGGCTACGACGCGAGCCATTTCGGCGACCTCGGGCTTGTCGAGAAGGCCGAGGCCGAGCTGCTGGCCAAGGGCAAGGAGTACATGGAGCAGATGCGCCGCGACGGGCAGACATACACCGCCACGCTCTTTTGGTGGCGCGCCAAGGAGCTGCGGCTGTCGATAGGCCAAAAGGCGTTGCTCAAGGACGCGTCGCTCTTTGGCCCCGACGGCATGGCGACGCGCGTGATGGGCTGCGAGCTGAAGCTCGACATCCCGGACGACAACCCCGAGTACACCTTCGGCCAGAGCGGCGCGTACAGCCGCATCGGCGAGCTGGAGAGCAAGCTGGACAGCCTCGCCTTCCGTGGCACGACCTACGTCACGGGCACAGGCGGCGGGCGCGGCGTTGACATCCTGACCACGGGCGACTCCACCGCGCCCACCGAGGCCAACGTCAACTCGGCCAAGCGCGCCGACGGCAGATACCTGCGCAAGGACACCGACGACACCGCCGCCGGCGACATCACCTTCGAGGGAAAGACCGCCACCAAGGGCAAGGCCACATTCGCGGGAGGCGTGGAGGCCAACGAGGCCACCGTGACTGGCGACGCGGCCATCGGCGGCGAGGCCACCATCGGGGGCGACGCGGCGGTGAAGGGCGGCGCGCGGATTGACGGCAAGGCGGCGTTCGGCGGCGACGTGACCTTCGGGCAGTACATCGGCGGCATGGTGGGAGGCAC
>CAVGSO010000034.1:0-18746 GCA_963631875.1 Firmicutes bacterium CAG:341
ACGGCCTTAACTCAGCCGTATCCGACAATTTTTGGTGCGCGAGGCGGGACTTGAATTAGCGACGGCGTGTAAAATGGTGTAAAGGCGTGTCTAAAAAGTGTAGTGTTTTCAAGGCTTTCAAGGTTTGCGCGTAAAATGCCGTAAAACTCTGAAAAAGCTGTAAGGGGAAAACTTAGGGGGAAATTTTAGGGGAAAATCTGCGGGCAGTTTCGCAATAAAAGAGGCTCCAAAATCGGAGCCTCTTTGTACCGACGCAGAATGTCTCATGAGTTACTTTGAAACAATTTCGAGATAGAAATAGATTTTCCCTGTATATGTATCTGCAATCAGGCTATCCCTATTTACAATCTCATAGGTCATAGTTCCGTATTCGATAGGGAATTTTTGGGTGCGGTCAAAGGCTGCCACTTTCGGAAATGCTTCCCCCGTGATATTCATGAATGACCCATCTGTAGCATATCGAAAAATCTTTACCAATGCGTCAGACTGCCCTTTTGTTCCGCTTAGATGGAGGTATCCATCACTACCGAACGATTTCCCGCCGTCAATATAGACATTGAGAACATAGCCTTCAGGAATATTATTCGTCGTCAGGTGGATCGGCAATGTTGTCCCGTCAGCGTCAAGATCCTGCCTGCTCGGTATAGTGATCTCATATACCGGGAGGCTGGGGCTATAATCTGCGGAAGATCCGCTATCGGAATTATCGTCTAAATCGTTCGCGGCTTCTTGATATTCCTGCTGTGTAAAGGTTACTATGCTTTCTATTTCGCTTCCGGCGGCATAAGCTGTCACGCTGCCTGCAACGCTCAGACAGAGCACCGAGCACAAAAGGGCTGCAAATTTCGCTTTCATTATTCTACCTCCAATTTGACGGCGACCTCTGCGCCGTTTAATTCTCGCTGGGTATATAGGTCATAAAAAGAGTATCGCAGTACGGCTCCGTCATAGCTGCCGCGTGAAAGGGACTTCTCTATGCTTATCCTTTCTATCTTCGTATTCGGAGCCATCCAGTCAGACGTGAAAAGCGTTTCTTCATCGAGCAAAACAGAAATTTCCAGAAAGCACCTGTTGCTTTTCGGATTATAGAAATAGACTTCCTGCTCCGTCTGCCCTGCCCTTAGCCGGATTTCGTCATATCCCGGTATTGCTATGCCGGGATATGTTAGGGCGAGATCGTCGCTTTCGGCTGCTGCCCTGCTGCTTGTCAATCCTACCCTCGCCCCCACAAAGGACAGGGCAAAGACCGCGACGGCGGCAAGCAGCAGAAGTGTTATGCGCGTGATTTTTCTCTTTGTCATGGTCAATCCTCCTCTGCGTCGGTATGGGAATAGCATACAGGCGCGGCGGCGGATCGTACAGGCGAAACAGGTGGGTAAATGTCACACATTCTGACGCGCCGGATCTGCTGGCTGCCGCCGGGAAGTGTGTTACCGCCCGCCGCCCTTTTTCCACCTTCTGATAGTGGAGTCATCGGCGGGACACGAGTTGACCGCGCCGGAGATCGTCCCGGCTATGAGCTGCGCGGCATAGTGCTTCTGAGGGCGGATACTGTCAGGAGCTTCAAGGTGGAGACGGCGGCACTCCGCGCACCAAAGGCGGCGCAGCAGATAGACAACAGGCGTTCCCGCATCGTCCAGCACAACCCTCCGGCGGCGGTCGTAGCCGCGCAAGGAGCCGCCGCATACAGGGCAAAGCGGACGGTCGAGGTTATAGATTGCCCGCATACCGTCCGCCCGTTCTTCCTCCCTGTATCGCTTCACAATCAGCACATACGCAAGCGCCCGCTTTCTTTTCTGTTGCCTATATTATACGATTGTCGAAAAATGAGGTCAATTTCTGTCACACGGGATAGATCCGCTGCGGAGCTGGCCGGCGGCGCGTTTCGTGTTACACTCAGCGCAAAAGAACACCCACCGACGGTCATTTCCGTCGGCGGGCTTCTCTCAGGCGTTCCCTTTCAGCCTTTCGATTGTGGCTCTCATTTCTTCAACCTTGTTGACCGCGTAAATGGCGTTGCACACCTTCACATGACCGTTCAGCTCCTTTGTGTCCTCCGTGATCTGCCGGAGCTGATCCCAAAGCAGATATACGAGATTGTGCAGGCGCGTCACCTCTGCGCCGCCGTCCTCCGGTGCCGCCGCGATCATCGCGCCCTCAACGGAGTACATCAGGCTATCGACCTGCTCCAATTTAACAAGAATATCATCAAAATTCATCATGCCGGTATCACCGTTACCTTTCTCGTGCAGTCCTGCACGCTCATACCTCTAACCTTGCCCGTATCCAGCAGGAAGTGACAGACACGAATGCTGTCCCCTCCGCTGAGCCTTCTCCAATAGGTACACCCGTCACAATGGCGGACTTCCTGCGCTTCGACCTTGCTTCTTTTAATTTCCATCTTGACAGCGCCTCCTTTATCATGTACGCTGATAGCAGATAGGCGGCTTCCGGGGCCGCGTATCCGAATATCCTTGAAGAGTTCTTCAATCTCCCTCAGAGGGAGCCTTTGCAGCATGACCCGCTGCAAAGGCTTCTTTTGATTTACGCCACACAAAAGCGGCGTGTCGTGGTCTGCTTGGTGAAGCGTTCCGCCACTTCGGGGAGGCTCTTTTTCAGAGCCGCCGTGTCCAGCCGGGAGGAAGTCACCGCCTTCCATGTGATCCTGTACTCTCCGGCGCGGACTTCCTCAGCGTCGCCCATAGCTGCCTTGATTGCGTCCTTCAGGGCTTCCGCCTCCGCCGTCGCTTCGTCGATAAGCGTCTGGAGCTGGCGCAGCTCGCGGGCTTTGCTTTCCATTTCGTTAATGCTCATGTTGTCAACCTCCGTCAAATTTTTGTGGGGGAGATCAAGCGTCCGGCGGCTCTGAGTATCTATCCCTTTGGGAATTTCTATCAATCTTCTCCGTTCCGGCTCTTATGTTGTCGCGTTGGCTATCGACCTTCGCTTGATCTCTTGTCCCTTGCTGTGATACGAATATGGCACTATTTACGTGGATAGTCTATTGACAGAATTTACATATTTACGAGAATATATTTGTTGAAATTTTATATTGACGGGAATATATTTTCTGCATATAATAAAAGAACAATCACGGACTTACCGATTGATTGGTAACAGGGAGGCAACATCATGGCAGTGTCAAAGGCGCAGCAGAAAGCTGTGCATAAGTATGTGAAAGCGAATTATGACCGCTTGGAGCTGACGCTTCCGAAAGGTCAAAAGGAAGAAGTGAAGAATTTTGCCGCCGCTCAGGGGGAAAGCGTGAATGCGTTTATTGCCCGTCTGATCGGGGAGGCTATGGAAAAGGAGGGCGTTTCTGTATGAGCAACCGTGAACAAATCGTGCAAATCATCGACCAGCTCCCGGAATACAAGCTGAATAGGCTGCTCTTGTTTCTGCAAGGTGTAGCATTCGACGATGATATGGAGGACGATCTTTTCTGCGAAAGGCTTTATCAGAGTTATCTCGACGATCCCGATCCTGAAAAGGACAAGGCTTATACCCTTGACGAGTGCAAGCGCGAATGGGGGCTTGCATAGTGTATCGTCTCATCATCAAGAAAAAGGCGAAAAAGTTTATTGACCGTTTGCCGCTCAATGAGAAAAAGCGCGTTGTCGCGGCAATTGAACGTCTGCCGAATGGCGAGGACATTAAAAAACTCAAAGGACACGATGATCTGCTTCGGCTGCGCGTCGGAGAATATCGGATCATTTATACCGTCAATCATGGGGAGTTGATCATCATAGTGATTGACGCAGACAACAGAGGGCAGATTTATAGGCAATATTGACAGCAAGAGACCGCAAGGGAATATCCCCCCTGCGGTCTCTTATCATGTGTATTCGTGTGTATTCGTATGTATTCGTGTAGCGAACAAACGATACACGCCGGAATTCAAAAAGACGGTTGTAGAAACGATGCAAGAAGAGAAATTGAGCTGCAAAGAAACGGAACGGCGATTTCATCTTCCGCATAATCGAGCAGCTGCGTGGGAACGAACCTATGTAACAGAAGACCCGGAAGGGTTAGCCATCGAACGGCGCGGCTGCCGCATCATTCGAGACTTTGCTTCTCGACCCTCAAAAAAAGGAAAAATTTCGGGATAAAGAACAAATAAAGAACAAATCGCCTTTTTCGCTCTCTTTTTCTCGCCTGAATTTGAACATAGAAAAGCCTCGTAACCCGCATGGTTACGAGGCTTTTTCGTTGGAGCTGCTGGGCGGATTCGAACCGCCGACCTCATCCTTACCAAGGATGCGCTCTACCTACTGAGCTACAGCAGCAAACATGGCGACCAAGAAGGGGCTCGAACCCTCGACCTCCAGCGTGACAGGCTGGCGTTCTAACCAACTGAACTACTTGGCCATGTGGATGGTGGGAACAACTGGACTCGAACCAGTGACCCCCTGCTTGTAAGGCAGGTGCTCTAACCAGCTGAGCTATGCTCCCGTTCCCGCCGTTTCAAACGACAGCTATGATTATACTAAAATCCGGCATGAATGTCAACAGAAACTTTGCAAAAATTTCGTTTTTTTCTCATAGGTCGTCAATCAGCCGCCGCACGTCCTCGGCGGAAAAATCGTACACCGCGTCGCAGAACTGGCACGTGAGCTGGCAGCCGCCCTGCTCGGCGAGCATCTTCTCCAGCTCCTCCCGCCCCAGCGAAATGAGGGCGCGCTCCACCCGCCGGCGTGAGCAGTAGCACTTGTAGGACACGGGGCAGGTCTCGAGTATCTTCAGCTCAAAGTCGCTCATCACGGTGCGCAGCAGTGCCTCCGGGTCGTCGTTCTTCTCCAGAATGGAGGACACCGCCCCGGCGGCCATAATGCCGCCCTCGACCTTCGTGATGGTGTCCTCGCCCGCGCCGGGCATGAGCTGGATGAGATACCCGCCTGCGGCCTTGACGCTCTGATCCCGCTCGACCAGCACGCCCAGCGCACAGGCGGTGGGAATTTGCTCGGACTCGACGAAATACCCCGCCACGTCCTCGGCGATCTCGCCGCCCAGCAGGTCGATCGTGCCGACATACGGCTCCTTCATGTGCAGGTCCTTGATGACGGTCAGCGTCCCCTCGTGACCCACCGCGCCTCCGACATCCAGCTTTCCGTCTGCGCGGAGAGGAAGGTCGGTCTGCGGATTGGTGACGTAGCCGCGCACGTTGCCCTCGTTATCGCTGACGGCCAGCACCGTCCCCAGCGGGCCGCCGCCCTTGAATTGCAGCGTCAGGCTCGCGCCGTCGCTTTTCAGGGCGTTGCCCATCATTGACGCCGCCGCCAGCGTGCGGCCGAGCGCGGCCGTGGCCACGGGGAGCGTCTTGTGGATCTGCCGTGCGCGCTCGGTCAGGTCGCGGCTGCAAATGGCCGCCGCCTGCACCATGCCGTCGGTGGAAATGGCTCTAACGATACGATCCGCCATCATAAAACCCCTCTTTCGCTTACTTTCTCACGCAGCTTATATAGACCCGCTGCTCGTCCTCGCGCGGGCGGCGCAGCCGCATATCGCCGTACACGCGCACCTCGCCGAACCCCGCCTCCGTGAGCCACCCGGTGAGCTGTGCCACGGGATACGCCCGCTGGCGGTGCAGCTCCGTCCGTCTGTCCCACGTGCCGTCCCGGCGGCGCAGGAAGAGATCCATGTAGTAGCTGCACAGCCCGCGGCTGCACTCAGTGCGCCACAGGCAGAGCGTGTCCTCCGTCTCGTCCAAGAACACCTGCCCGTCCAGCGCGGCCAGCTTCGCCGCGGTGTTCACGTCGAAGATCAGCATACCGCCGGGCGCGACGAACAGGTGCAGCCGCCGGAACGTGCGCTGCACATCCTTCGGGTCGGTGAGGTAGTTCAGACTGTCCAGACAGCACACGGCGGCGTCTACCGTGCCGTACAGGTCGAGCCTCGGCATGGACTGGTGCAGAAAAACGGGCGGCACGCCCGCGACCTGTCCGCTCTTGCGCATCGCCGATGCCAGCATCTCCTCCGAGCCGTCCACGCCGATGACCTCATAGCCGCGCTGCGTCAGCAGCCACGTCATCGTTCCCGTGCCGCAGGCGAGATCCAGCACCAGCTTCACCGGGATGGCACTGCGCCCAAGCAGCTTTTCCAAAAAATCCGCCCGCTTCTCGTAGTCCACGTCCTTTGTCAGCGCGTCATACGACCCGGCCAGCGCTTCATAGCAGCTCATTGACTTTCTTCGTCCTTTTCCTTCATCTTTTCCAGCACGCTCTCGTACCCGCCGCTGCCGCAGATCAGACAGCGGTTCACGCGGCTGATGGTCGCACTGGACGCGCCGGTGCGCTCCAAAATGTCGTTGTAAATAAGCCCATCGTTGAGCAGCTTGGCGACCTCAAACCGCTGCTCCATGCTGCGCAGCTCCGAGACAGTACACAGATCCTGAAAGAAGCTGTAGCACTCCTCCTCCGTCTCCAGCGTCAGAATGGCCTTATACAGCCGCTCGTTCTTCTCTTTTCGCCCGATCCGGGACTTTGCCGCCCGTGTCATGAGAACACTCCTTCCGCCCACCCGCCCACGCGAGGTGTGGTACACATTTTCTATATAGTACCATTTTAACGTGTGAAAGTAAACTACCTGCAAAAATTATTTTTAAAGCGGTGTATCCCCTCTGAACCATCGCCTGGAACGGCGTCCTCAATGTCCGCTTGTGTCACGCCTCCGGTAAACGTTTGCGCGGGCGGACGCCGCTCCGCGCAGAGGTGTCATCGCGAGTCAGTGGGCGCCGCGCCTTTTATTTCATGTTGTGGAGGGCGGCGGTGTAGAGGGCGTTGCGGCTCAGACCGGTGTCGTCCGAGACGCGGCGGGCGGCGTCCTTGAGCTTTATGCCGCCGTCGCGGAGCTGCTGCACCAGTGCGACGCCGTCCTCGAGCGTCAGGACGGAGGTCGTCTTCTCGCGCCCGGAGAGTACCAGCACGTACTCGCCGCGCGGCTCGTTGCTGCGGTAGTGCGCGACGGCCTCGGCGAGCGTCGTTCGCACCGTCTCCTCGTGCAGCTTCGTCAGCTCGCGGCAGAGGGCTATGCGGCGGTCGCCGAATGCGTCGAGCATATCCGCGAGGGTCTGGCGCAGACGGTGGGGGGCTTCGTGGAAGACCATCGTGCGCGTCTCGCCGCTCAGCTCCGCCAATGCCTCGCGGCGTTCGCCCTTGGCGGAGGGCAGGAAGCCCTCAAAGGTGAACCGCCGCGTGTCCAGCCCGGAGACGGCCAGCGCCGCGATGGCGGCGCAGCAGCCGGGGATGGCCTGTACCTCCACGCCGTTTTCGCCGCACAGGGCGACCAGTTCCTGCCCGGGGTCGCTGATGGCGGGCGTTCCGGCGTCGGTGACGAGGGCGCAGGCCTCGCCGCCGAGCAGCCGCTCCAAGATGACCTGACCCGCCGAGGCGCGGTTATGCTCGTGGTAGCTCACAAGCGGCTTTTTGATGTGAAAATGGTTGAGCAGCTTCACGCTGACGCGCGTGTCCTCCGCGGCGATGAAATCCGCCTGCGAGAGCGTCTCCACGGCGCGCGGCGACAGGTCGCCCAAATTGCCGATGGGCGTGGCCACCAAGTATAATTTCCCGGCCATGCTCGTCACTCCTTGTCTCTAAAATAGCAGCGGCGCAGCGCGTCGCTCTCCGTGCCGTCCGCGTTTTGCAGCAGGAGCGGCGGTCGGATGTCCAGCCCCGTGCCGCCGTCCTTGCGGCAGCGCAGGAGGACGAGACGCGGCGGGGTGTCGATGGTTTTCTGCACCGCTTGCAGTGTCTTCGGCACTAAGCGAAGCGCGTGGAGCTGCACCAGCAGTTCTGAGAGCCGCTCGGCGCGGTAGACGAGGCAGAACTGCCCGCCGCTGCGCAGGAGGTAGGCCGCCGCCGCGCACAGCTCGCGCAGGGTGCAGCCAAGCTCACTCCGCGCCATGCCGCGCTGCCCGGAGGCCACTGCGCCGCGCTCGGCGGCGAAATAGGGCGGGTTGGACACGAGCATGTCGAAGCTCCCCGCGCGCGGCAGCAGTTCGCGCCTGCGAAGATCGGCGCACAGGACGGTGTGGCCGTGCAGATCGTTGCGGCGGAAATTTTCCTCGGCCAAGGCGCAGGCCGCCGGGTCGGCGTCGATGTCCGTGATGCGCAGGTTTTCCTCCCGTCCCAGCAGCAAAAGCCCTAAAAGGCCGATCCCCGCGCCCAGATCGCAGACGCGGTCGCCCTTTTTCGGCGCGGCAAAGCCGCCCAGCAGGAACGTGTCCGTGGTGGGCTTGAAGACACCGTCTTCAAAGACGAACGTCGGGCCTCCCGGCCAGAGCGCATCCCATTTGACCATCTGAAATCCTCGCCTCCGGCGGCGCGTTCGCCGCGTCCGCTCTCAAAAAAAGTGACCGGAAGCCCCGGTCACTTTTTCTTGCCGTTGTATCGTTTACCGATTAGTCCTCGGGGCTGATCGCGCCATTGGGACAGGTATCGCTGCAAGTGCCGCAGTCCAAGCACGCGCCGGCATCGATGACATACTGGGAGTCACCCTGAGAGATCGCGCCCACGGGACAGACATCAGCGCAAGCGCCGCAGCTGACACAAGCAGAACCGATTTTATAAGCCATAGTAAGTACCTCCAAATAAGTTATGGCTTCATTGTACCATGAAAAATTAAAAATGCAAGAGGATTTTCCGCGAAAAGACAGATTTTTTGGTTAAAGTATTCTAACTATCGTCATAAAAACGCACGTTTTGGGAACTATTTCCCCGACAAGCGCATATACACGAGCGCCGCCGCCTCACGCGCCCAGTAGGACGGCGCGAGCGGCCACGGGCTTTGGCAGCCGAGGGAGCAGGGGTTCAGGCCGCACCGCGCCGCCCAGACGGCGGCGCGCTTTTGGTGGAAGTTGTCCGAGGCGATGGCCACATCCGTGGGCAGGTCGTTCTCGGCGATAAGGCGTGCGGAGAAGATAAGGTTTTCCTCCGTGGAGGTGGACTCATCCTCGACGTAGATACGCGCCGGGTCGACACTCGCGCGGAGCAGCGCTTCACGGATACAGGCGGCCTCGGTGACGGTCTCGCTGTCGTCCTTGCCGCCGGAGGCGATACACACCGCGTTCGGGTGCGAGCGGAGATAGGCCGCCGCCGCGTCAATGCGGTTTTGGAGAATGAGGCTCGGTTGGCCGCTCTCCAGCACCTGACAGCCCAGCACGATGACGGTGCGCGGGGTATCGTCCGTGGGACGGTCGGCAGCGGCACGCACCATATCATACAGCGTCAGGCCGATCACAGCAAGACAGACGGCGGCGAGGACAGCCGCCGTCCACCGCGCCCGGCGGGGCAGCAGGCGGTGGAAGAAGTCCGGCCAGCGCAGCACTGCCGCTCCGAGCAGCAGCACCGCCGTCGGCCACACCATGCCGAAATGGTGTACGCCCGCCGCCAGCGGCAGCAGGAAGAGCGCGGCGAGGGCGAGGCACACCGCCGCACCGATACGGGCAAGGGTGCGTGGCTTCATGTCAGTTCTCCCGGATGTGGCTGGCGATGCGCTGCATGATCATATCCAGCGCAACGAGGTTATGGCCGCCCTCCAGCACGATGATGTCCGCGAATTTGCGCGTCGGCTCGACGAACTGCTCGTGCATGGGCTTGACGGTCGTGAGATACTGGTTGACCACCGACTCGAGTGAGCGGCCGCGTTCCTCCACGTCCCGCAGAGCGCGGCGTAGGATGCGCACGTCTGCGTCCGTCTCCACGAAAATTTTGATGTCCAGCAGGTCGCGCAGTGATTTGTTTTGGAAGATGAGAATGCCCTCCACGATGACGACCTTGGTCGGGCGTATCTCCACCGTCTCGTCGGTGCGGTTGTGGATGGCGTAGTCGTACACAGGGCAGTGGATGACCTCGCCGCGCTTGAGGGCCTTGAGGTCCTCGATCATCAGCGCCGTGTCAAAGGCGTCGGGGTGGTCGTAGTTTTGCAGACACCGCTCCGCGAAGGGACGATCCTGCCGCTTGTAGTAGTTGTCGTGGTGTACCACGCTGATGTCGCTGCCGAACCGCTGCGCCAAATGCTCCGTCAGCGTCGTCTTGCCGCTGCCCGTGCCGCCGGCGATCCCGATAAAGATGGTCTGCATACGCGCCGCCTCCTTTGTTTCACTGCTTTGATTATAGAAAATCTCCGCGAAAAATGCAAGAGGACGGGCGGGGAAAAATGAGGAGGCGTTTTCACGCCTGCGGCGCGGCGCAGGCGCAGGGCGAAGATGGCGGTCTTGTGTAAAAAAACCGTGAATTTGCGCGAATAGGAGTTGACGGTGGCTTAGAAATCGGGTATGATGTGTATTATGTAAATTAGTGTTTGCCTTACAGGGAGGTTTTTTCGATATGAGCCTGATGAAATGTCCGAAATGCGGGGAGATGTTCTCCGACAGCTATAAGACCTGCCCGTTCTGTGAGGAGGACGAGGCGTACTACGGCGGCAAGGTGAAAAAGCACCGCGGCCGCCGCACCGAGCAGAGCCGCAAACGCCGCGCGCCGAGCATTCTCGGCCCTGTGGCCGTCCTCGTGCTGCTGCTGTTGGCGGCGTTGGTGGTATGGCTCATCTTCGGCGACCAAATCAAGGAGGTCATCGGCGGTGACAGGACACAGCAGGAGCAGGTTCAAAAGCCCGACAACAGCGGCAGTATCGATAAGCCCGACGAAAACGTCACGCCGACCATCTCCCTCAACCGCACCGTTCTCGCACTCACCGTGGGCGGTCAGGAATCGCTGACGGTCAGCGGCACGGAGGACACCGTCGCGTGGGAGAGCAGCGACCCCGCCGTGGCGAGCGTGAACGCGGAGGGTCAGGTCACGGCCGTGGCCAAGGGGACGGCGGTCATCACCGCCCGCGTGGGCGACGAGACTGTCACCTGCACCGTCACCGTAGCGGACGAGAGCGACACGCAGACCTCCGGCGACAAGACGGACACGACGACCAAGGTGGACGTGAGCAAGTGGGTCATCACCGCCACCTCCGAGTACGGCTACACGGGTGAGCTGGCGGCGACCGGCGAGACGGGCGTGTTTGAAATGAGCGTCAACAAGGGCGAGGTGTGGACGCTGGCCATCAAGGGTGCGAGCGGCACGCCGACGTGGACGGTCGAGAGCAACACCTCCGGCCTCATCACGCTCGACGGCGACAAGCTCACCATCTCCGGCAGCAGCGGCAAGGCCACCGTTACGGGTACGGTCAACGGCGGCACGGTGACGGCAGTCATACGGCTGCAGTGATATAGGCAAAAGCAAGCCCTCCGACCGGAGGGCTTGCTTTTTTTGCTGTAGGCAGAGGGTCACAGCGCAGCGCAGAGGCGGCGGGCGACGTAGACGCCGCTGGCGCTGGCGTGGGAGAGGGAATGGGTGACGCCGCTGCCGTCGCCGATGACGTAGAGGCCGGGGTGGCAGGTTTGGAGATCCTTATCCAGCTCGACCTCCATATTGTAGAACTTTACCTCCACGCCGTAGAGCAGCGTGTCGTCGTTGGCCGTGCCGGGTGCGATTTTATCGAGCGCGTAGATCATCTCGATGATGCCGTCGAGAATGCGCTTGGGCATGACGAGACTCAGATCGCCGGGGGTGGCGGCCAGCGTGGGTGTGACAAAGCTCTCCTCGACGCGCTTGGCGGTGGAACGTTGACCGCGGATGAGGTCGCCGAAGCGTTGGAGGATGACGCCGCCGCCGAGCATATTGCTCAGACGCGCGATGGACTCGCCGTAGCCGTTGGAGTCCTTGAACGGCTCGGAGAAGTGCTTGGCCACGAGCAGGGCGAAATTCGTATTGTCGGTGTGGAGCTTGGGGTCCTCGTAGCTGTGGCCGTTGACGGTGACGATGCCGTTGGTGTTTTCGTTCACCACGACGCCGTGGGGGTTCATGCAGAAGGTGCGGACGCGGTCTTGAAATTTCTCCGTGCGGTAGACGATCTTGCTCTCATAGAGCTCGTCGGTCAGGTGGGAGAAGACGTCGTAGGGCAGCTCGACGCGCACGCCGATGTCCACGCGGTTGGACTTTGTGCCGATGTGGAGCGCGTCGCAGACACCCTCCATCCACTTGCTGCCGCTGCGCCCGACGGAGATGACGCAGGCGCGGCCGGAGAAGCTCCCCTTGTCGGTCTCCACGGTGTAGCCGCTGTCCGATTCGGAGACGGTGCGCACCGGGGTGTCGAAGTAGAAGTCCATGCGATCCTTCATGGCGTTATAGAGGTTTTCCAGCACGATGTAGTTGATGTCCGTGCCGAGGTGGCGGACGGAGGCGTCCAGCAGGTGCAGGTCGTTTTGCAGGCAGAGCTTCTTGATAGGGGTGCTGCCGGTGGAGTAGAGGTGCGTACCCGCACCGCCGTTTTTCATGTTGATGTCGTCCACGTACGCCATAAGCTCCAGCGCCTGCCGCTTGCCGATGTACTCGTGGAGCGTGCCGCCGAACTGGTTGGTGATGTTGTACTTGCCGTCGGAGAATGCGCCCGCGCCGCCGAAGCCGTTCATGATGGCGCAGGTGGGACACTTGACGCAGGATTTCACCTTGACGCCGTCGATGGGACAGCGGCGTTTGTCGAGCGTATGCCCCGCCTCAAAGAGCGCGAGCTTTAATTCGGGACGCTTTTGCAGCAGCTCCCACGCGCAGTAGATACCGCCCGGGCCGCCGCCGATGATGAGAACGTCATACGTCATGGAGATACCTCCTCAAAAATATCTGCGTCTATTATATCGCAGTGCGGCGAATAAACAATGATATTTTGCTTATCACTGGTATTTCTATTGGAAATTGCGGGGGAAGTATGGTACAATGGAAAAAACACCACAAGGAGGGCGCGTCATGAGCTATGCCGATCGCGTATTTAAAGAGAATTGCCGGGAGATACTGACCCACGGCGTGTGGGACACTGAGCAGCAGGTGCGTCCCCATTGGGAGGACGGCACGCCTGCACACACCGTGAAGAAATTCGGCATCGTCAACCGCTACGACCTGCGGGATGAGTTTCCCATTCTGACCGTGCGGCGGACGTATTTTAAGACGTGCATTGACGAGCTTTTGTGGATCTGGCAGCAAAAGAGCAATAATATCCACGACCTGCGCGGCCATATCTGGGATAGCTGGGCGGATGAAAGCGGCTCGATCGGCAAGGCCTACGGCTATCAGCTCTCCGTGAAGCATCGGTACCCGGAGGGGGAGATGGATCAGGTCGATCGCGTGCTGTACGACCTCAAGCACAACCCCGCCAGCCGCCGTATCTTGACGAATATCTACAACTTTGAGGATCTGCACGAGATGGCGCTCTACCCGTGCGCCTACTCGATGACGTTCAACGTCTCCGGCCATACGCTCAACGCGATTTTGAACCAGCGCAGTCAGGATATGCTGGCCGCGAACAACTGGAACGTGGTGCAGTACGCGGTGCTGGTGTACATGATGGCGCAGGTGTCGGGCTTGGAGGCGGGCGAGCTGGTACACGTGATCGCCGACGCGCATATCTACGACCGACACGTTCCCATCATCGAAAAGCTGCTGGAGAAGGACGAGCGTCCCGCGCCGCGGTTCGTGATGGACGGGAGCGTCACCGATTTCTATCAGTTCACGCGGGACAGCTTCTCGCTGGAGGGGTACGATCCCCAGCCGTTCGAGGACAAGATCCCGGTGGCGATCTGAGGACGCAACGATGGTGGCCATCGTAGCGGTGGACAGCCGCTGGGGAATCGGGCGCGGCAACGCGCTGCTCTTCCGCCTGCATGACGATATGCGGCGCTTTCGCGCCTTGACGGAGGGGAAGACCGTCCTCATGGGGCGCAGGACGCTTCAGTCGCTCCCCGGCGGGCGGGGCTTGCCCAAGCGGCGGAACATCGTACTGACCGCGAACGAGGCATTCCGGGCGGAAAACGCGGAGGTCGTTCACTCCGCGCAGGAGGCGGCCGCGCTGGCCGGGGCGGAGGCTTGGGTCATCGGCGGCGCGAGTGTGTACCGTTTGTTTTTGCCGCTGTGCGAGCGGGTGTATGTGACGCGCATTGAAAGCGACGGCGGGGCGGACGTGTTTTTCCCGGATTTGGAGCGTGACAGCGCGTGGCGGTTGGAGAGCCGCTCGGAGACGCGGGAGGAGGACGGGGTGCGCTTTCGGTACGAGGTGTACGTTCCGGTGAAATGAAAAGGCCCCGCGCCTGAGGCGCGGGGAGGGATGAAAATCATGTGCTGCGCGGGGTTTCGGCGGCGAGGATGTCCTCGGTGTCCGCGCCGCAGAGACGGATGAGCTTTTCCGCCAAGATCTTCGAGAACCCGGCGATGAGTGCGCTCTCGATGACGAGCAGCTCCACGGCGTTGTCGCAGTTCCGGTCGGTGGCGGTGCGGATACCCTCCGCGCCGGACTGTACCTGCTGGTTGAAGAAAAGCCCCACGCGGCGGAATTTCAGCGAGTAGTCCTCATACGCGGCGCGGACGTTCGCTTCGCTGCTCTCCTGCGGGAGAATTTTCTGCACGTCGCTGATGCTGAGGCTCTGCTTCATCGTCAGGATCATGATGAGGTAGGCGATGTGGACGCGGTAGTACTTGCGCTTGACGGGCGCGGGCATGACCTTGAGTCGCACGTAGTTGTTGATGGTGGACGAGGTGACGAACCGCTCCTTGCTGCCCGTGGGCGCGGGGATGAAGGTCAGGTACTGCTCGAGCAGGACGATGACCTGATCCATATACAGGCCGAGGTCGGGGATCGTCTCCCAATCCGGCAGGTGATATTCCGTGATAAAGCGATCCCAGCGCGACAGCTTGTGTGAGATAAGGCGCTTGTCATATTGCATCGTTACAGCCTCCACAGTGAACTGCCGTTCATTATAGCAAAAAATATATCCCGACGCAAGAAAAGTTCACAGGAAATATGTTGACGCAGGAAATCTAATATGCTATATTAGGTAAAACGCGATAAGGAGGCATTTCCATGGAACGTGCGTATATCTACGGCGACTCACTGCTCAAGGCCACCGTCCCCGACGAGGAGATGCACTACCACTTCCATCTGCCGGAGGTGATGGCGCGTTATCCCACCGACCGCCTCGAGGTGGTCAACCGCGCCAAAATGGGCGCGACGGTGACGAAGGGGTTGTCCCTCGTGGCGCATGACGTCGCGCGCGGCCTCGACGCCCGCTGGGCGTTGGTGGGCTACGGCGGGAACGACAGCGACTTCGACTGGGCGGCCATTGCGAATGCGCCGGAGGGCGAGCATCTGCCCAACACGGTGCTGCCGGAGTTCGTGGAAAAACTCCGCGCCGCCGTCAAAATGCTGCGCGAGGCGGGCGTGCAGCCCGTGCTGATGACGCTGCCGCCCATCGACAGTGAGCGGTATTTCCGCTTCGTCTCGCGGCGCGGCGACAGCCGAGGCATTCTGCACTGGCTGGGCGACGTGGGACGCATTTACCGCCATCAGGAGCTGTACTCCGACGCGGTGGCGGGGCTTGCCCACAGCGAGGGGCTTGCCCTTATTGATGTTCGGCGGCAGTTTTTGCCGCTGCGTGACCTGCCGCGGCTTATCGCGGCGGACGGCATTCATCTGACCATGCCCGGCTACCGCCAGCTTTTTGACACGCTGGCCGACTGGGTGCGTGAACAACTGCCCTGAGAGGCAAAAAGGAGTGTATTGCATGGTTCGTATCATGACGGACAACGCGGCCAATCTGCCGCCGGAGGTACGCGCGCAGTATGGGATCAATGAGATCTGCCTGACCTACACCGTGGACGGTGTGCTGGCCGACCCCGCCGAGCCCTACGACGGGCGCGAGTTTTATGAGGCGCTGCGCCGGGGCGCGGAGGTGAAGACCTCCATGATCAGCCCGGCGGCCGCCCGCGCGGGGCTTGAGCCGGCGCTGATGGCCGGGGAGGACGTGCTGTTTTTTGGCGTTTCCGGCGGTGTCAGCGGCACGTGCTGGGGTGTGGGGCTGGTCGCCAAGGAGCTGGAGGACGAGTACCCGGAGCGAAAAATTCGAGTGCTGGACACGCGGGGCGCGTCGCTGGGCGAGGGACTGATCGTGCTGGAGGCAGCGAAGCTGGCGTGCGAGGGCGCGGACATCGACGACATCATCGCCCGCGCGGAAATGCTCTGCGGGAAGATGCGGCAGCATTTCATGGTGGACGATTTGAAGTTTCTGCGCAAGGGCGGGCGGCTCTCCGGCGCGGCGGCACTGGCCGGGACGCTGCTGCAGATCAAGCCCATCTTGCAGGGGGACGAAGAGGGGAAGATCGTGGTGCTGGCCAAGGAGCGAGGGCGCAAGCGGGCGATGGACACGATGATCCGGCTCTACGACGAGATGGTGGAGAATCGCGCCGCCCCGGTGGGGATCTCTCACGCGGCGGCTCCGGCGGAGGCATTGCACCTGACGACGATGCTGCGGAATGTCGGGTGTACGGGAGAGATCCTCTCGGTGTGCCACGAGCCTGTGACGGGCGCACACGTCGGGCCGGGGATGCTGGCGGTGTACTTTTTCAGCGAGACGTGGCGGTGACGGTGCCGACAAGGGAGTATTCTTGTTATTCCCACGCCGGCAGCCCGAAAAGTATTTTCCCTCACGCACAGGTCGCGAGAGAAAATGATTTTGCCCGTTTGCCGCCTGTAGGCGGCAAACTCTGTGAGACTTTTTTGACCAGCTGCAAGCCCCTCCGGAAAACCGGAGGGGCTTGCGCCGCGGCGAAGGTGCGAAAACACCTGCCTTGTGTGAAGGGAGGTGTTTCGCGAAGCGTTGACGGAGGAGTTGTCAAGGGGACGTCGAGGACGCCGTCCCCTACACATCGTTTATCATTGCCTGTTCCATGCGGCGGGGCGAGGGCACTGTATACCATCGATTGACAAGGGCATCAAATTTATATTTTTATGCTATACTTTTAAGTGAAAAGGTTTGAACCTCGGTTGAGGTTGAATGAGTATACTATGTTTACAAAAGGACGGATGAAAGCCTATGAGAATACTGGTTGCGGAGGATGATTCGTCGCTGCGGCGGGCACTCATTTCCATTCTGCAAAAGAATCATTATACGGCAGAAGCGGTGGATAACGGCGGCGACGCGCTGGACTATCTGCTCAGCGGGCTTTATGATGCTGCGATTCTGGACATTATGATGCCGGTGATGGACGGTGTTTCGGTGCTCATCGAGGTGCGAAAGGCACACAATGCCACACCTATATTGCTGCTCACCGCCAAGGCGGAAATCGACGACAAAATCATCGGGCTGGATGCCGGGGCCAACGACTATCTGACCAAGCCGTTTGATATGCGGGAGCTGTTGGCGCGGCTCCGGGTGCTGACGAGGAAAAGTGATATCCAGCAGACCAATGCGCTTTCTTTCGGAAACACCGCGCTGAATACCGAGACATTTGAATTGTCTGCACCCGGCGGCAGCTATAAGCTTGCCAACAAGGAATATCAGACGATGCTGCTGTTTATGCGCAATCCCAAGGTAGTCATTCCGTCCTCACGGGTATTGGAAAACATATGGGATCCGGATTCAAAAGCCGAGGACAATACCGTTTGGACATACATTTCCTATCTTCGACGAAAGCTGGAAGCGATCAAAGCGGATATTGAGATCCGTACCATGCGGGGTGCAGGCTATACGCTGGAGGTACGGAAATGAAAGGAAACTTAAAACGCCGCTTGCAGTTTCGGTTTGTCCTGCTGTCCCTTGCCGCGCTGCTCATCTTGCAATCATTGATCGTAGGGTTCAGCCTATGGCGCAACTATCGACAGATCACCCTCAAAGCCGATCGGATGATCATGACGATTCTTTCTGATCCTGAGTCCTCCGAGGTGGCAGATGCCCGATATTTTACAGTATCTTACGATTTAGGCAGCCGAACGCTGTCGTCCGACACGAGCCATACAGCGCTGATCAGCCGGTCACAAGCCGCCGATTATGCCAACTCGGTGATTTCCGATAAAACCGATAAGGGATACAGGGATAACTACCGCTATTTGGCCCATCGGGGAAAGAACGGTATCACGATCACTTTTCTGTCCCGCACGGTCGTATTGGAATCTTTCCGTAACAGCGCCGTTTCTCTGCTGATCATTTCCGGCGTCGGCATTGCTCTGATGACAGCCGTTTTAGCGGCGGTATCCGGCAAAGTCGTATCTCCGCTTGTGAAAAATCGGCAAAAGCAAAAGGAGTTCATTACCTCGGCAAGTCATGAGCTGAAAACACCGCTTACCGTGATCCATGCCGATGCGCAGCTATTGGAGTCGGAGATCGGCGAAAACGAATGGCTGTCCGATATACTGAAGCAAACCGAGCAGATGACCGAGATGACCCACCGGCTGGTGTTTTTAGCACGGACGGAGGAGCAAAACGAGCGGACGGTCAAAATTGATTTTCCTGTTTCCGATATTGCTGACGAGGTTGCATCGTCTTATCAGGCAGTTGCCCTCAATACCGGCAAGACCTACACGGAAAAAATCGAACCCAATATCAGCTACTGTGGGGATGAAAAAGCCATTCGGGAGCTGATGACTGCACTGCTGGACAACGCTTTTAAGTACGGTGCGGAAAGCGGGACGGTCACGGTATCGCTCATCGCTGTTGGCCACGGCGTCTGTTTTTCGGTGGAAAACACGGCAGATAAACAGCGAATATCGGATATTTCCCACTTTACCGAGCGCTTTTACCGAAGCGATACCTCAGATAAAGTCAATGGCTTTGGCATCGGGCTTTCGGTGGCGCAGGCGGTATGCGAAGCCCACCGGGGCAAGCTGACGGTGGAGCTTGTGGGAGAAAACAGAATTAAAATTTCGGCTCTGCTGAAAAATTAAAG
>CAVGSO010000035.1:0-18355 GCA_963631875.1 Firmicutes bacterium CAG:341
CGGGGAGACCAACAAGGACAAGAACGGTACGATCACCGTCACCGTGCCTTGGACGAGCGCACCCGGCTTCCGTCAGCAGATCGTGTGCTACTATGTGGCTGACAACGGCGCACGCACCCGCATGGGTGGCGCCGGCTATAAGAATGAAACCTTTAGCTGGGACACGAACCACTTCTCCACGTTCGTCATCGAGGCTGAAACCGTCTCCAACAGCCGCGCTTCTATCAACATCAGCGGCTCGTCCACCGGAACGACTGCGACCACAACCACCACGACCACCACGACCGGAAAGGCCAGCTCCGCCACCACGTTTGACGCGGGCATTGGCGTGTATGCTGCCACCGCCATTCTCTCCGTGACCGGCATGGCGTGGGTCGGCAAGAAGAAGCACTGATTTTCCGCAATTTCTTTCCGGATAACACAAAAAAGGGAGGGCTTCGGCCCTCCCTTTTCAGTTTGTCAAAAAATCTCACGGAATTTGCCGCCCGCGGGCAGTTCTTTTTACCCCTTATTTCCCGCTCAGCTCTACCGCGTGGCGGATAAAACTCATCGGCGGGACGGGACGGGGGAGCTGCATGGTGAAGACCATCTGCGGCGTCTTCGGCTCGGTCAATGCGCCGCCCTCAAGGTCGTGCATTCTCGGCACGGTCATGGAAAACGGCTTGGTGTCCGGCCCGACGACCTCCACCGTGTCACCCTCGGCAAACTTGTTGCGCAGGCTCAGTGTGGCGAGGCCGCGCTCATCGCAGTCCGTGACGACGGCGCAAATCTGCCAGTCGCGCAGATACCGCGCGTTCTCGTAATACTGCCCCGGCTGGCCGTAGAAGAACCCGGTGGCGTAGTGACGGTGCGAGATATGCTCCACCTCGTCGCGCCACACGGGGTCGAGCGGCTGACCCGCCGCCGCCGCGTCGAGACAGTGGCGGTACGCCCCGGTGACGATGGCGGCGTAGTAGGCGGACTTGGCGCGTCCCTCGATTTTCAGACAGTCCACCCCCGCAGCCATCAGGTCGCTCAGGTGGTCGATCATGCACATATCGCGGGAGTTCATGATGTATGTCCCCTTTTCGTCCTCGAAGACCGGGAAATACTCGCCGGGGCGCTTTTCCTCCATCAGCGCGTACTGGTAGCGGCACGGCTGGGCGCACTCGCCGCGGTTGGAGTCGCGCCCGGTCATATAGTTCGAGAGGAGACACCGCCCGGAATAGCTGACGCACATCGCGCCGTGGCAGAAGACCTCCAGCTCCAGCTCCGGCGAGACGCGAGCGCGAATGGCGGCGATCTCGTCCAAGCTCAATTCCCGCGCCAGCACCACGCGGCTTGCGCCGAGGTCGAACCACGCCTGCGCGCAGACGTGGTTGGCAACGGACTGCTGCGTGCTGATGTGCCGCTGGCAGTGCGGCGCGTATTTCCCCGCCAGCGTAAACGCGCCGAGGTCGGCTAAAATCAGCGCGTCCACGCCCGCCGCGTCCAGCTTTTCCAAATGCGCGGGCAGCTTCTCAGCCTCGTTCCAGCGCGGCATGGTGTTCACCGTGGCGTGTACCTTTACGCCATGCGCGTGGGCGAAGGCCACCGCCTTCGGCAAGGCGTCGTCGTCGAAATTCCCGGCGAACGAGCGCATTCCGAAGGATGTTCCGGCCAAATACACCGCGTCCGCGCCGTACAGCACCGCCATTTGCAGCTTTTCCCAATCCCCGGCCGGGGACAACAGCTCCGGCTTTCTCATCAGGAGTAGATGGGCTGGTATTCACCGCTGTTGATGAACTTCAGGTGGTCATTATAGTCGGTGAAGAAGTGGCTCACGCCGTCCTTGCCCAAGGCGAAGAAGTAGTAGCTCGTGTCGGCGGGATAGATGGCCGCCTGAATGGCACTGAGGCCAGGGCAGCAGATCGGGCCGGGGGTGAGCCCCTCGTGAAGATAGGTGTTGTAGGGGCTGTCGATCTCCGTGTCGAACGTCTTCACGCCGTCGTGCTTCATGATATAGTTGATGGTGGAGCAGAGCTGAAGCGTCCGTCCGCCCTTCTCACTGTTGGGGTTTTCAAGGCGGTTGTGGATGACGGAGCTGATGTTCTTGCGCTCCGTGTCGTCGCCGACGGACTCCTTTTCAATGAGGGAGGCCATCGTGATGATCTCCCGCAGCGTGTAGGGGGAGGCCTCTATGTCGGCGAGCATCTGCTGGCTGATCTGGTTTTTGAACATGGTCAGCATCGTGTCCACCGCGTAGACGGCGGATTTCGTCGTGTCGAACTCATACGTGGTGGGGAAGAGAAAGCCCTCCATGCGGTCGGTGCTGCCAAGCTCGTCATCGTCGAGAAAGTCATAGTCCGCAAACTCGTAATTCGCGCAGGCGTCCTCCAAGTCCGCCTTGGTGGAAACGCCGTTTTGCACGAGCAGGTCGATGATCTCGCTGACGGTGTAGCCCTCGGGGATCGTGACCTTGACGATGCCCTGCGCGGCCTTGGAATCCGCCTCCCAGTCGTGCATATTTCGGATGAGGGCGCGGTAGTCCATCTCGCTGTTGAGGTCATACGTCCCCGGCTCGACGTAGCTGCTGTACTTGAAAAGGCCGCTCGTCAGCATGAAAACGCCCTTGTAGTTGATCAGCCCGGCCTCCTTGAGCTTGCTTGCCACGTCGGAGAGGCTGTCGCCCTCGTCAATCGTCAGCTTGACCTCCACGGCGTCCTTGTTCAGTGAGCAGACGTCGTTGACCAGCAGCCAGCCCACGCCCGCCAGCAAGCAGGAGGCCAGCACCACGCACAGAAAATAGATGGCAATGCTGCTGCCGCTGCGCCGACTCTTGCGCTGCGGCGTGTGCTGCTGAGGCGGCGGGGATTGGCGGCGCACCGCCTCCGCGTCCCACATGGCCGTTTCAAAATCGTTGTGTTCCTCATGCTTTCCCATAAGATACTCCTTTCAAAAGCGTCAGCCGATCAGATCGGCGACGCACTCCAGCACCTCGCGGTGAATGTCCTCTATGGTGCGCGGTGCGCCGTCACGGGCGCAGTTGATGCGCGTCCAGCCGCAGCGCGCGACCACATGGGCGGCGCTTTCGCGGCAGTGGCGCAGGTACTCCGCGTCCCGCTCGTGGATGTCCGCCGCGGTGTGGGTATCGCTCTCGCGGCGGCGCAGCATCCGCTCCGTCACCTCCGTGGGCATATCGAGATACAGCACCCGCGTCGGCTCGGGCAATCCCAAAAGATGATACTCGAAATCAAAGAGCCAGTCCAAAAAGCCGTCGCGCTGCGCCTCGGGCAGCTTGGCCGTCTGGTGGACGGCGTTGCTCGTGGTGTAGCGGTCGGCGATGAGCAGGCCGCCGCGCTCGTAGAACGCGCCCCAGTCCTGCTTGTAGGAGGCATAGCGATCCACGGAGTAGAACACGGAGGCGGCGTAGGCGTTCACGTCCTCCGGCCTGCTGCCGAACGCGCCGCCGAGATACAGGCGGATGAGCGCGGAGGACGGCTCCTGATAGCGTGGGAATTCCAGCTTCCGAAAGGGAATGCCTCGCCGCGACAATGTCTCGCACAGCAGAGCGGACTGCGTGGCCTTTCCCGACCCGTCCGTCCCCTCGAATACGATGAGCGTTCCCGCCATACCGATGCCTCCTCGCTGTCAACGTTCCGCAAGCCATGCCGCGACATGGCCGCTCCGGGCTATTCTACCACAGTTTTCCCGGTTTGTCCACACGGTATTACATGAGCGCAGAAGTTGCGGTGTAGGACTGCAATACACGCTTGACAAACCTACAGGATTTGAAAAAAGCGGGGAAATTTGAGGAGATTTTTCAAGAGGCATGGGCGCAGATAAAGCCTTATACCGCGAGGAAAGGTGTTCCCTACTCCGATATTGCTGCGTTGAAGAGCGTCCACGGGTAGCTTTCGGGCGGCGGGGCGGTAATGTCGATGCGTTGGCCGCTGACGGGGTGGGTGAGCGCGAGGCGGTACGACCACAGAGCGGGCGAGCAGGGGGCTTTGCTGCCGTAGCGGATGTCGCCCAGCAGGGGCAGTCCCCGGTGCGAGAACTGAACGCGAATTTGATGGGTGCGGCCCGTGTGCAGCCGAACGCGCACGAGCGTCAATCCATCCTGCCGGGCGAGGGTGGTGTATTCCAGCCGCGCCTCGCGGACGCCCCTGCGCATACGGGTGACGACGTAGCTCTTGTTGTGCGCCGCGTCGCGGAAGAGGAGGTCGGTGAGCGTGTCCTCGTCCTTTTCCGGCGTGCCGCGCAGGACGGCGAGGTATTCCTTGACGATGCGATGCTCCGCCACGGCGGCGGTGAGCTTCCCGGTGACGTCCCGGCAGCGGGAGAACAGCATAACGCCGCCCACCGCCTTATCGAGACGGTGGACGGTGGCAATATAGTCGCCTTGGCGCAGGGCGCGGTAGTGCCGACGCAGCAGGTCGGGCATACAGGCGGCAGTGTCGCTGTCCTCGGAGAGTACGCCCACGGGCTTGACACAGAGGACGAGAAACTTGTCCTCGTAGAGAATTTTGAGTTCCGGCATAGCGATCTCACTCAGCGGCGGCGGCCATGATAGTTGTTTTGGCGGTAGCTGCGGCCTGATTTGCTGCCGTAGCGGCGGTCGCGGCCGTAGAGCTTGAACCACAGCAGCAGCGCGACAGCCAGCACCACGATGGCGACGGCGGCGATACGGACAGACGTGCGGGAGAAGAAAACGCCGATGTCGCGCTTGGCCAGCAGGAAACGGCTGGCGGAGACATCCGCCACGGCCAGCAGCGGCACGGTGACACAGTCCTGCCCGTTGCAGCTGACGGTGATCTCACCCAAGCGGTCGCCCGCGGCGATGGGCGCGTCGGCGACCTCATTGTCGAGCTTGACGGTGCGCGTGAGCTGGTCGTCGGTCACGTCGTTGGGCAGCATGGCCTCCGTCGTCTCGGCGGGGTGGACGGCCACGGTGGACACCTGCTTGCTCAGCGCAACAGGCACCTCCTGAATCAGCTCGTTCTCGTCCAGCACCTGTCGGGAGGAAAAGTTGTCAAAGCCGTAGTCAAAGAGACGCGCGGTCTCGGTGAAGCTCTCCACGATGTAGCCCGAGCCGTTCTCCTTTTCCGCCTTTTCCGCGCCCAGCACCACACTGACGAGGGTGCGGCTGCCGCGCACGGCGGAGGAAACGAGGCACTGCCCGGCGGCGTCGGTCGAGCCGGTCTTGATGCCCTGCGCGCCGGAGTAGAGGTAGCCCGCCAGACGCCAGTTGGAGATGAGCGCGTTGGTGCTGTGCAGAACGCGCGATTCCTCCGTCTTATTCGTGGGCGGAATTTCGTAGGACTTTGTGTTGACGATGGTCATGAAATCCTCGTGCTTCATGGCCTCGCGGGTGATGAGGTAGAGATCCCACGCGGAGGAATAATGCCCGGACTTCGTCAGCCCCGTGGTGTTGGCAAAGTGCGTATTCTCGCAGCCCAGTTCCTCGGCGCGCTGGTTCATGCGGGCGACAAAGGCGTCCACCGAGCCATCGATGGCCTCGCCCAAAATATTGCACGTTTCGTTGGCGGAAATCACGAGCATACAGTAGAGAAGCTGCTCCACCGTCAGCGTCTCGCCCTCCACGATGTCCGCCGTGCTGCCGTCCTCCGCCAGTCCCTTGAACGCAGTG
This sequence comes from Firmicutes bacterium CAG:341, assembly GCA_963631875.1. GTDB lineage: Bacteria > Bacillota > Clostridia > Oscillospirales > Oscillospiraceae > Vescimonas. Next base: position 5,612 of record CAVGSO010000035.1, read on the forward strand.
GCGGAGGCGGTGATGGGCTGATCCATCTGCAGATCGCCGCGGTCGATCGCCTCAAAGACGAGCAGCGCGGACATGATCTTGGTCGTGCTGGCGATGTCCAGCTCCGCGTGGCAGTTCTTCTCGTAGAGGACGGTCTCCGAGCCGACATCCACGAGCAGCGCGGCCTTGGCGCGGATATCCGGATCCTCCAGGGCGTAGGCCGGGACGGCGGTGAGGGTGGCCAAGATGACGGTCAGCAAAAAAAGTGCGAAAAAGCGGCGGATTTTCATAGGAATTTCTCTCCTGATATGTTATAATAAGCTGTAAGCCCTCGGTCGGGTGGCCGAGACGTATGTGCACAGACTATTATAGACGAAAAATGTGGGGTAGTCAACCGTGGGAAAACGGATAAAATGGACAAGAACGGATGTGTACCTTCTCGTGCTGACGGTGCTGTTCTGCGCGAGCGTCGCGCTGCTGTGGCACGCCGCGCCCCGAACAGTCTCGAGCGGCTATCAGGTGAGCGCGTCGGAGGCGGCGAGCGACCGCTCGCAGGTGGGGAAGGTCAACATCAACACCGCCGACGCCGAGGAGCTGGACACACTGCCGGGCATCGGTCCGGTGCTGGCCGCGCGGATCGTGGCATGGCGCACGGAGAACGGCGCGTTCAAAACGGCGGAGGAGCTTTTGGAGGTGGAGGGCATCGGGCCGTCCACACTGGAAAATTTACGTGAGAGCATCATAACGGAGGAGACGGAATGAAGATACTGGTCGTGGACGATGAAAAGCTGCTGGTCAAGGGGACGAAGTTCAATTTAGAAAACGAGGGCTACGAGGTCGTGACCGCGTATGACGGCGCGAGCGCCGTGGAGCTGGCGAAAAAGGGTGGCATTGACCTCATCGTGATGGATGTGATGATGCCGGGGCTGTCCGGCAGCGACGCCTGTATGCAGATACGCGAGTTCTCGGACGTGCCGATCATCATGCTGACGGCGCGGAGTGAGGACAGCGACAAGCTCATGGGCTTCGCCTGCGGCGCGGACGACTACGTGACCAAGCCCTTCAACATCTTGGAGCTGAAGGCGCGTATCCGTGCGCTGCTGCGCCGCGCCGGAGGCAGCGGCCAACAGGGGGCGTCGCGCCAGCGCGCGCCGCTGCTGACGGTGGGCGATCTGAGCCTCGACACGGAGCAGCGCGTGGCCATCCGCGACGGGAAGACCATCGACCTGACGGCCAAGGAGTATGACCTGATCGAGCTGTTGATGAAGAACCCCCGGCGCGTTTACAGCCGGGAGAGCTTGATGGACCTGGTGTGGGGCTATTCCTACGCCGGAGATTATCGGACGGTGGACGTGCATATCCGCCGTCTGCGGGAGAAGCTGGAGGCGAACCCCGCCGCACCCGTACACATCATGACAAAGTGGGGAGTTGGTTACTATTTCACAGGAGATGAACAGCCCACCGCGTGAGGCGGCATGGACGGAAAGGCTGCGTGACCGCGCACTTACGCTGCGGGGTCGTGTGCTGCCGCGCCTGAAAGCACTGCGCGGCAAGGCGACGCTGCAAATGAAGTTCAGCCTGAGCTACATCATCGTCATCGCAGCGGTGCTGCTGCTGCTGAACTCCTACCCGCTGCTGGTGTCGCAGAATTTGATGGTCAAGTCGGCGCAGACGAACCTGCGCAGCACGGCGAAGGTCATCGAGTCGGCGTTGATGGGACTGGAAAAGCTGACGAAGGAGAACGTGGCCACGGCCTTAGAGGGGCTGGATGAGTCCGGCGCGGACCGCGTGATGGTCACGGACGAGACGGGGCGCGTCCTCTACGATACCCGCGAGGGCGGTAACGCCATCGGCAAGTACGCGCTCTACTCCGTGCTGACGGTGGCACTGCGCGGGGATGACGCGACCTACTGCAACTACGACGGTACGGCGTTTCTATGCCGTGTGGCCACCCCGGTGGTCTACCACAACCAAATCGTCGGCGCGGTCTACGCCTACCTCTACGATACGGAGCAGGCCAGCGTGCTGGAGGCGTTCCGCCATAACCTGCTCATCATCTCACTGATGATCGCCCTGCTCGTGGCGGGGCTGAGCATCGTCTTGAGCCGAATGCTCACGCAGCAGATCAGCGGTCTGCTGCAAGCCATCCGCAACGTCCGCGAGGGCGCGTACAGCCACCGCGCCGACGCCAGCGGCACGGATGAGATCGCCCAAATCGCGGCGGAATTCAACAGCCTGACCGATCGGCTGCAAACCACGGAGAACGCGCGGCGGCGCTTCGTTTCGGACGCGAGCCACGAGCTGAAAACGCCCCTTGCGGGCATTCGTCTGCTGACGGACTCCATCCTGCAGACGGAGAACATGGACGAGGCGACGACGAAGGAGTTCGTCACCGACATCGGCCGCGAGGCCGAGCGGCTGAGCCGTATCACGGAGAATTTGCTGCGCCTGACACGGCTGGACAGCGGTGTGGTGCAGCAGCCCTACCCCGTGGCCGTCGCCCCGGTGCTGGAGCGTGTGGAGCGAATGCTGAACATGGTGGCGGCGGAGAAGGGCGTGACCATCTCCGGCACGGCGGAGGAGAACGCCGTGGCACTGGCCACGGACGACGATGTCCACCAGATCCTCTACAACCTGATGGAGAACGCCATCAAATACTCCGCCGAGAAGGACGGCTTTGTCTACACGGAGGCGCGCGCGCAGGAGGGCAAGGTCATTATCACCGTGACCGACAACGGGATCGGCATCCCCGACGAGGATCTGCCCCACGTCTTTGACCGCTTCTACCGCGTGGACAAAATGCGCTCCCGCGAGGTGGGCGGCACGGGGCTTGGCCTCTCCATCGTGAAGGACACCATCGAAAACCGCGGCGGCACGATCACCGCCGGACACGCGCCGGGCGGCGTGGGGACGGTCTTCACCGTGACCTTGCCGCAGGCGGAAAGAGAGGACGAGGTATGAAGCGTTGTATCGCACTGTGCCTGATGACGCTGCTGCTCCTTTGGACGGCGGCGGGCTGCGGCACGCAGACAACCACGGAGACGACCTCCTACCTGCGCCTGTACTGCCCGGCAAATCTTGACGAGAAAAACAAAAGCGCAGGCGGCGGCGACGCGGTGAACGGCATTCCGATAAGCTGGACACAGGTACTCGGCGACGACCGCGGGCGGCAGCAGCAGGCGCAGTACCTCATGGAGCTGCTGCTGGGCGGCTGCACCGACAAGAGCTTCATCTGCCCCATACCGGAGGGAACGCGGGTCCTAAACTGCACCATCACCGGCGGTACGGTGTCGGTCGATATGAGCCGGGAGTATGACCAGCTCGTCGGCATCGAGCGCACCATCGCAGACTACTGCATCACCCTGACGCTGATGCAGCTTGACGGCGTCTACGCCGTGCGCCTGACGGTCGAGGGACAGCTCCCGGAGGGCAGGACGAACGAGGTCTACACCTCGGAGGAGGTGCTGATGACCAGCCCGGACGACATCGTGCGGACGGTCAAGGTCATGCTCTACTTCCCCAACAGCTCCGGTGAGCTGGTCGGCGAGGAGCGCAGGCTGACCGTGTACGAGGGCGAGACGGTGGCGCAGGCCATCGTGAACGCGCTGGCCGAGCGGCCGCTCGACAGCTATGCCGACTTGGAGCGGCTGCTGCCGGAGGGCTTTACGGCGCTCGGCGCGAACGTCGAGAACGGAACGTGCTACCTGAACCTGCCCGGCAGCGTGACGACGCTGCTGCCGGACTCGCGTGTCGAGCAGGAGCGGATGATACAGGGCTTGGTGGACTCGCTCTGCTCGATAGAGGAGGTCAATCAGGTGCAGATCGTCATCGACGGCGACTATCAGACGCTGCTGGGGAGCGTCCCCATCAGTCGGCCGCTGCTGCCGACGGACAACGAGGCGGCCTCGTAAGCACACCTCGTCACCTTTGGACACAGCAAGGAGGGAACCCATGAAAAAACGACTCTGTGCCGCGCTGCTGGCGGCGGTCATGCTGCTGCTGTGCGGCTGCGGCGGGACGAACGGCGGCACGGACGCAAGCCACTCAGACGGCGGCGACATGATCATCATCTCGGAGAGCTACGCCGAGGAGGGGCATTACACCGACAGCCTCGACAATAGCTGGGCGTACAGCTACCACGTTCCGCAGCTCACCGCCCACACGGCGGGCGCACGGACGATCAACGACGCGATCGACGAAAAATTCGGTGCGGCGGTACGTGCCGCGCAGTCGGACATGGCCCAGAAGATGTCGCTCGGCTGCGTGTCCGTGAGCTGGAAGGGCTACCGCTGCGGCGACATTCTGAGCCTTGTAGTCAAGTCCGAGGCGGACTGGGAGTTCACCGACTACGCCGTCTACCTCTACGACACGGCGCGGGGTGATTCTCTGACGACGGCGGAGCTGCTCTCGCGCCTGAACCTGGAAGAGACGACATTTTTGAACGCCCTGCGGCGCAGCGCGGCAAACGCCTTTGACGCGCAGGGGAGCATTGCCGCCCTTGAGGGGACGGCGTGGGTGCAGGAGCGGAGCTGGACGGTCGGCGCGGAGAACGTGACCGCCGAGGTGATGGCCTACGCGGAGGAGGACGGCTCGCTGACGGCCATTCTGCCCATCGGCTCGCTGGCCGGGGCGTCATGGTACTACAAGGTGCTGCCATTGACGCTTGAGTGCGATACCGCCGCGCTGACGGTGTCGCAGGACGACGTGACGGTGACGATTTCGGGCGGCGAGGCGACGCTGCGCGTCGCAGGCTCGGACGAAGCGTACCCCATCGGCGGCGCGTGGAGCGACTATACCGCCGGGGTAATCGCGCCGCTCGGCGAAGCGGGTCGGCTCTATCTCCTTTTGCAAACCTCCGGTGGTCTGGTGGCGTATGCCGACCTCACAAGCGGCCTCGCGGGCGGCACAGTCTGCCTCTCGCCGCTGGGCGGCGTGGGCGAAGTGACCGCTCTGCGGCGGGATGAGGCAGCAAACACGGTCTTCGCCGTGACAGATGAGGGCGAGACCGACCTCACGCCGCTGCTTGCGGCCATGACGGCGAAGCTCCCATCCTCGCTGGTCGGCGCGTGGCAGATGACGCTGCCGCACAACGCCGTGCAGGAGGACTGTAAACTTGAAATCTCCGAGGACGGCACCGCCGTGTGGCAGGAGGGCGTCCCCGGCGGCGAATGCCGCACCCTGCGCGGCAGCTTCTCCTACCTCGGCATGACGGCGGAGGGCATGGTGCTGTGCTACGAGCTGAGTGACGAGGCAGACGGCCAAGACGCACAGAATTTGCTGCGCGGCACGCTCGCCGTGCGCTGCGACTGGGAGGGCAGCGGCCTCATGCAGCTCGCCGGCGACACTCTGCTCGACGTCTCCGGCTACGTCTACCTCATCCAAGCGGGCAGCTGAACGGAATAGAGCAAAATAAAATGAGTAAAGCCACTCGGCCAATCGCCGAGTGGCTTTACTTGTATTATATCTGTCACCCCACGACCTGCAAGTCCTTGGGATAGTGCGTCAGAACGCGGCAGCCGTCTTCCGTGACCAGCACAAGGTCCTCAATGCGCACCCCGACGTCGCCCGGCAGGTAAATGCCCGGCTCGATGGAGAAAACCATCCCCGGCTGGGCGATCACGGTGCAGTCCGCGCTGACCTGCGGCGGCTCGTGGACGTGCGTGCCGATGCCGTGTCCCGTGCGGGTAAAGAAGGCGTCGCCGAAGCCCGCCTGCTCAATCACGGTGCGCACGGCGCGGTCAATGTCGCACATTCTCACACCGGGGCGGACGAAGTCAAGCCCCGTCTGCTGCGCCTGACGCACGACCTCATAAATACGGCGGTGGCGGTCGCTGACGCGGCGGAAGAACACCGTGCGCGTCATGTCGCACCAGTAGCCGTTGATCGGGCAGACGAGGTCGAGCAGCACCGCGTCACCGGCCTTGGGCAGCGTATCGTCCGGCATATGGTGCGGCTGGGCAGCGTTCGCGCCGTAGCACGCGAGCTGGTACTGCCCCATCTGCACGCCGCCGTGGGCGACAAAAAAGTCGTCGATCCGCTGCGCGAGCGCCGCTTCGCTCTGCCCTTCGGCGATATGCGCAATACCGTAGGCCACGGCCTTGTCGTTGACCGCGCCCGCCGCGAGTAAAAGCGCCTGCTCCCGCGTGTCCTTGCAGGCCATCGCCATATCCACCGGGTCAGACCCGGCCACCGGGCGGATGTCCGACCGCCCGGCCATCAGCGCGAGGGTATGGCCGCTCGGCCACGCGCGGTCGATACCGACCTCGCCCGGCAGCAGCAGCGCGGTGATCATGGCGTACACGTTCTGCCCGTCCCGGTACTCGTGCAGCGTCACGCCGTCCACGGGCTCGAAGCAGAAGAGTCGATTCATGAAAGCGTGGAGCTGCCCGTCCTCACGCAGCAGCAGCACACCGCACCGCTCCATTGCATCCACGCTCTGCCCGATGAGGTACTGCATCGCGCCGGGGTCGGCGATGAGTATCTGACGCAGGGAGCAAAGCGCCATATTCCGCAGCACGGTCTTTAACCGTTCCTGATGCAGCATGGGCATCGTCTCCTTATCGTTTTATCGTTTATTTATTCCGCTCCTGATAGGCTGCATACGCCTTCAGCGCGAAGGCCATGTCGCACTGCAGGTGCTGGCGCATTCTCTCGGCGGCCTGCTGAAAATCACCCGCTTGCACCAGCTCGTAGATGGCAACGTGACCCTGATGGATCTTCTCCACGTTCTGATCCTGATAGTAATACATACACGACAGCACCTCCAGCTTCGCCCGCAGCTTGGCGGAGGCGTCGTTGAGGTACTCGTTCTGACAGTGCTTGTAGAACACGATGTGGAAACGCTCGGACGCCTCCTTCCACGCAGCGAGGTCGTCCGCCTCGAGGGCCTTCGTGCCGCGCTCCACCACGTCCTTGAGGTCCATCAGCAGCGGCATTTGGTTGAAGCTGCTTTGGCAAAAGCGGATGGCCATCGAATCCAGCTCGGCAATGAGCTGGAAGAGCTGCCGGATGTCGCTGTCGGAGAACTCTGTCACCGCCACGCCGCAGTTGGAGTAATAGGTCACCAGCCCGTTTTCCACGAGGCGCATCAACGCCTCTCGGATGGGCGTGTGGCTGACGTTGAAGCGGTCGCGCAGCATTTTCAGCGTCAGCTTTTGGCCGCACACCAGCCGTTGGTCGGTAATGTCGTGGTACAGCTCCTCGTAGATCTGCTCGGAAAGTGTTTGTCCTGCCATAAAATACTATCCTTCTCCTGTTTGTTTTCTTGTCATGACACATTCTAACAGATTTTTTATGGGAACGCAACAGATTTTATAAAATGTCAGGAAATTTTACGGGAACGGCAAAGAATTGTAGATAATCTCGCCGCTGCGTTTTGTAAATTTTCAAAAAATATTGCAAAATCTTCTCGAAATGTATAGACACCTCGGTGCGGAAAATGCTATACTGTACGTACATTATTCCCCGCAAATTGACGACAGGAGGAGCTTTGTATGTTACCGAAAGCCTTTTTTGAGGAAAACAGGCGTCAGCTTTTGGACACGCTGCCGACGGGCAGTGTAGCGGTGCTGTTTGCCGGACACGCACCTCGCCTGAGTGCCGACGCCTACTATCCGTTCTACGCCAACCGCAATTTCCTGTACCTGACAGGTATGGACGAGGAACACCTCATCTACATGGCCGTCAAGCGCGGCGATACGGTAGAAGAGTGCATCTATCTCCAGCAGGAGGACGCCATGCAGGAACGCTGGTTCGGCCGCCGCATCCACGCATCGGATGTGCCCGAGCAATACGGCTTCACCGACTGCCGCTATGTCGAGCGCTTTGCCGACGACTTTGAGCGGCTCGCCCTCGATCAGCGCCTTGAGCGGCTGTGGCTCGACTTTGACCGCGAAACGCCGGACGAAGACCCGAGCGAGGCGCGGCAGTTCTCCGCCCGCGCCGCCGCCGTTTGGCCGTGGCTGCGTCAGGGCGACCTGCGCGCTCGTATGCGGACGCTGCGCACCATCAAGAAGCCCTGCGAGATTGACGCCATCCGCCGCGCTGTCCCCATCACCCGCGCCGGGATCGAGGCAATGATGACCGCCTGCCGCCCCGGCATGAAGGAGTACGAGCTGAAGGCCGAATTTGACCACGCGCTGGCCAAGCGCGGCGTGCTGTCACCCGCCTTTCCGTCCATCATTTGCAGCGGGCAGAACAACTTCTGCATTCACTATTATGACTACACAGGCACGCTTGCCGACGGCGACATGGTCCTCAACGACGTGGGCGCGGGGCTGGACTTCGAGTGTAACGACGTCTCCCGCACGTGGCCCGTCAACGGCAGGTTCAACGAGCGGCAGAGGGCGCTCTACGAGTGTATCTTCAAGACCTCGGAGCATATGTTCTCCATCATCAAGCCCGGTATGCCGATGCGCTCCGTCGATGAGCTGGCGCGGGAGTTCTGCTTCGGTGAGCTCAAAAAGCTCGGCATTATCGACGATTTCAAGGACATCCGCAAGATCATGTGGCACGACGGCGCACACCACATCGGCTTCGACGTGCATGACGTCATTGATTACAGCCGCCTGACCGAGCCGGGCATGGTCTTCTGCGTGGACATCGGGGTCTACTATGAGCCGTGGGGCATCGGCTTTAGGCTGGAGGACAACTGCCTCGTCACGGAAAACGGCTGCGAAAACCTGACCGTCTCCATCCCCCGTACCATCGAGGACATCGAAGCCTTCATGGCCAACCGCTGATATTGCTTGTGCTGATACTGCCAGCCCCGGTCGGAACGAAGCATTACGTTTGTTCCATCCGGAATCCTTGCAAACGCCTTATCCGGCATCGTTTCTGCAACCGTCTTTCTGAATTCCGGCGTGTATCGTTTGTTCGGTACTCCCTTTGACATTGAAAAACACCCCATTTCTTAGTACAAGTATTTTACCATACTTGTCTAACAAATGGGGTGCTGTTTAGGGTGCGGGGCGTGTTTTTTATCTACTTAACCAGTGTGCAGTCAGCAGATCGTGTGCTTTAGAAGCTCAGCCGTTCTCGCGCATCTTGGCGAAGCAGTCGCTGCAATATACAGGACGGTCGCTCTTGGGTTCGAAAGGCACCTTGGCCTCGCCGCCGCAGGCAGCGCAGACAGCGGTGAAATACTCACGCGGGCCGCGGGCAGCGTTCTTGCGGGCATCACGGCAGGCCTTGCAGCGCTGAGGCTCGTTCTGGAAGCCGCGCTCTGCGTAGAACTCCTGCTCGCCGGCAGTGAAAACGAACTCTTTGCCGCACTCTTTGCACACTAAGGTCTTGTCTTCGTACATGATTTTACCCTCTCTTTGAGATAAATATATTGCGTTCAGCCGTTGCTGATATCGCCGGATAGAAGTTGCCGCGCTACCTTGCGGCGCAAACGCTGCACGGCATTGTCCACGGATTTGGCGGACTTGCCGACAGTTTCTGCGATCTCACGGCAGGTGAGACCGTCCAAATAATACCCTAAGATCTTTACCTCGAATTCAGAGAGCAGCTTGCGCGTGTTTTCCAGCAGAGCGGCAGCTTTTTCACGGTCGATGAGCAGAAGCTCCGGGTCGGCCTGAGCAAAGGCGAGATTCGCGTCAAAGAAAGAGGGAGTCAAAGGAACGGCTTGGTTCAGCGGTGAATGTTTTCCGGAGGCGGCGGCGCGCAGCACCGTATACAGGCGGTGGCGGATGCACGTCTCGGCGAAGGTGCAAAAAGAGGCGTCGCGGCCGGGGTCGTATTCGCGGATGGCCTTGATGAGACCGAACATCCCCTCCTGAGACAGATCCTCGCTGTCGCCGCCGGCTAGAAAGTAGGGGCGGGCGCACGAGCGCACCAAACGGTGGTAGCGGCTGACCAAAAGCTCCTCGGCCTCGCGGCTTCCCTGCTTGACGAGCGCACAGAGTGCCTCGTCCGTCAGCGTATTCAGATCGTCCCTTTCGGGTTTTACCTCATTCACCATATGCTATTATACCTTTTTACAGAAGAATTTGTCAAGAGACACGCGAAAATTTGTCAAAAACATCTTAAAATCGACGTTCTTTTTATGATATTTAGCCAAAAATATCGAGTCATTTTCCAAGAACAGCTCACATTTCGAGCTGCTCCTGCCCGATGAAGGCCAAATGCAGGTGTTCATACGCCTTGCGCGTGACGCATCGACCGCGCGGTGTGCGGGTCAAAAAGCCGAGCTGCATGAGGTACGGCTCGTACACATCCTCAAGTGTGACCGATTCCTCGCCGATGGTCGCGGCCAGCGTGTCCAGCCCGACGGGGCCGCCGCCGTAGTTCTCGATGATGGCGCGGAGCATCCGCCTGTCCACGTTGTCCAGCCCCAGCGCGTCCACCTCCAGGGCGAGCAGCGCCTTGTCCGCCACGTCTCGGGTGATCACCCCGTCGGCCACCACCTGCGCGAAGTCGCGCACGCGGCGGAGCATACGGTTGGCGATACGCGGCGTGCCGCGTGAGCGGCGGGCGATCTCCATCGCGCCCTCCGGCTCGATGGACACGTTTAGAATGCCCGCACTGCGTGTGACGATTTGGGACAGCTCCTCGGGGGTGTATAATTCCAGCCGCAGTGTCACGCCGAAGCGGTCGCGCAGCGGCGCGGAGAGCGATCCGGCGCGGGTCGTCGCACCGATGAGGGTAAATTTCGGCAGGTCGAGGCGGATGGAGTTCGCGCTCGGCCCTTTGCCGATGATGATATCGATGGCGTAGTCCTCCATCGCGGGGTACAATATTTCCTCCACCGCGCGGTTGAGGCGGTGGATCTCATCCACGAAGAGGATGTCGTTCTCGCTTAGGTTCGTCAGCAGCGCGGCCAAATCGCCCGGCTTCTCGATGGCCGGGCCGGAGGTGATGCGGAGGTTCACGCCCATCTCCTGCGCGATAATGCCCGCGAGCGTCGTCTTGCCCAAGCCCGGAGGGCCATGGAGCAAAACGTGGTCGAGTGCCTCGGTGCGCCGCCGCGCCGCCTCGATAAAGATGGCGAGGTTCTGCTTGGCCTTCTCCTGCCCGATGTATTCCGCCAGCGTCTTCGGGCGCAGAGAACCCTCCTGCGCGTCCTCACTGAGAAACGTCGTGGACACGAGGGGTTCTTCGTACAGCTCCGCCCCGAAATCAATGCTCATCTCCACCCCTCCCCTACTTCATCATTTTCTTCAGCGACTGCCGGATGATGTCCTCCAGCGAGAGCGCGTCCACGTCGATACCGCGCAGCGCGGCGGCGATCTCCGCGCTGCCGTAGCCCAGCACCGCCAAGGCCGCCGTGGCCTCGCTTCGCTTGCTGTGAGGCAGAGCGCCCGGTGCGATCGCCGCGCCGCCGCGTCCGCCGGAGGCCACCGCCTCTTCTGCCGCCAGCTTGTCCTTCAGCTCCAAAATAATGCGCTGGGCGATCTTCTTGCCGATGCCGTTGGCGGCGGTCAGCGCCTTTTCATCCCCCGTGACGACCGCCAGCGCAAGCTGCTGCGGCGTGACGGCGGAGAGGATGGCCAGCGCGGCGCGAGGGCCGACGCCGGACACGGCGATGAGCAGCTTGAAGCTGTGCAGCTCGCTCGGGTCGGCAAAGCCGAACAGCTCCATCGCGTCCTCGCGGACGTTGAGGTACGTATACAGCTTGGCGGGCGCGCCCTTTTTGAGCTGCGAGAGGGTGTAGTTCGTGGTGGCGCAGGCGTAGCCCACGCCGCCGCAGTCAATGACCGCCATGCCCGGCTCAATCTCGGCCACCGGGCCGCTCACATAGTAAAACATATCAAACGGTCTCCTTCACGTTGGGGTCTTTTCGCCGCAGGAGGCTTGTCGCGCTGCGGGCATGGCAGAGGGCGATGGCCAGCGCGTCCGCCGCGTCGTCGGGCCGCGGTACGGCCTTGAGCTTGAGCAGCCGCCGGGTCATGTCCATGACCTGACGCTTGTCCGCGAGGCCGTAGCCAACCACCGCCTGCTTGACCTGCATGGGCGTGTACTCGAAGATGGGCAGTCCCAGTCGCTCCGCCGCGCACAGCACCACGCCGCGCCCGTGCGCCACGGCAATGCCCGTGGTAATGTTCTTGCTGAAAAACAGCTCCTCGATGGCGATCTCGTCCGGCTTGAGCTGCTCGATGAGCGCGCGCGTGTCGTCCTCAATCTGCACCAGCCGCGCCGCCAGCGGCAGCCCCGCCTCGGTGGTCATCGCGCCGTATTGCAGCATCCGCGCCTGCCCGCGTTCCGACTCGATCAGCCCGAAGCCGACGATGGCGATCCCCGGGTCAATGCCCAAAATCCGCATATACGCGCCTCCCACCATGATCTTATCTTGTTATTGTAGCAGATACTCCGCGAAATAGCAACCATAAACGATGGGTGAAAAACGCAAGGACTCGCAGAGACAAGGGCCAAATCCCCGCGTCGCTTCGCACTCCGCACCGCCGATGAATGGGTCGTAGGGCGGGGTGTCCTGTCAAGAGCAACATTGATGCAATTTGCGGCACGCCGTGCAGGCTCTTCTCTTTGCTCTTTCATGGCCCTACACTCCCATGGCATCTCACGACCCTCCTTTGTGCGTTTTTTGATGCTTTTAGTCTATCACGGAGCTGTATACCTTGTCCTTGCACAATTGTATACTATGTTATTACACTTTTATCACACATTTTAGAAAAAGTCGCAGTCACCACAGAAAAACGATTTTTTTGGGGGAGATCAAGCGTCCGGCGGCTCTGAGTATCTACCCCTTCGGGAATTTCTATCAATCTTCTCCGTTCCGGCTCTTATGTTGTCGCGTTGGCTATC
>CAVGSO010000036.1:0-18332 GCA_963631875.1 Firmicutes bacterium CAG:341
GCATCGTGTGGCGCTGCATCAGCCGTCTGGACTACGGCAAGAAATACTGCAGCGACTCGCCCACCATCATGGAGGACAAACTACAGGAAGCCATCGTCCGTGCGGTCAACAAGTTCAATGAGCAGGACAATGCCACCTACAAGGCGCTCATGAAAGCGACTATCAGCGAAGCCCTCGGTCTTGACGGAGATCCTGAGGAAGTAGATATGCTGGAGAGGAAGATTGAAGCGCTGAACAATAAGATGCTGGCGCTCGTCAATGAAAGCGTCATATCAGGTGAGGGCATCGAAGCCCATGAAAGTGAATTCATGACACTATCACAAGAAACAGAGCTCCTCAAGCAACGCATAGCAACCATTCAGGAAAGCGCAGCCAGAGATAATGGTGAACAGAACCGTCTCGGGCAGATCCAAGCCATCATCGCAGAAAGAGAGAGCAAGTGCATGGAATATGATGACTCCATCGTCCGGCAGATGGTGGAATGCATCAAGGTCTATCCCGGCGGCAAGCTGGAGATCATCTTCGGCGGTGGTTACCTTGTAGAGGAAACGGTCTGAGTGCAGGAGATCGAGGGATCAGCCCTCTTTCTCTTTCTTTATTTCAGCGCGGATGTTTTTCTGGATCGCATCAAGAAGGGCGACCTTCTGCTCCGTTGGACATTCCGGTCTCGAAATATATCCATAGATCAGCTGTGCATTTTTGAACCCCGCAACTCCGATTTCAGAAATGGGAGCACGACTAAATTCTGGTTGGTAAGGCTGTATCTATTTTGGTCGCTCTTAAAAATGACCTGATTGTCCGTAACCATGGGCAATCGATAGCGAAAAATATAGCCGAAACAGCTCAAAGCCGCTTCAGCTCTTGTTTTTCTCTATTTTCAGCGTGTATCTAAATTGGTCACGCAAGACAAAAAGGCGATGGTTTTCAACAGAAAACCATCGCCTGCTCTTTACGCGCCCCGAGGTGCTTTCCTCCGCCTTGCTATTTTATCCTCTTTATGGTACAATGCCCCTGTACGTATACAACCGAAAATTCCGAAAAGGAGCGACGATAATGAACGAAGAATTGAAGCATATCCTCTCCCGCGTGGACCACACGCTGCTGAGCCAGTCGGCGACGTGGGCGCAGATCAAGGCCATCTGCGACGACGGCATCAAGTACGGCTGCGCCAGCGTCTGCATTCCCGCCAGCTACGTCAAGCAGGCGGCGGCTTACGTGGACGGCCAGATCGCCGTCTGCACCGTCATCGGCTTTCCCAACGGCTACGACACCACCGCCGCCAAGTGCTTCGAGGCGGCGGACGCCGTGCGCAACGGCGCGTCGGAGATCGACATGGTCATCAACGTCGGCTGGGTCAAGGACGGGCTGTACGACAAGGTGCTGGACGAGATTAAGGCCGTCAAGGCGCACTGCGGCGGCAAGCTGCTGAAGGTCATCATCGAGACGTGTCTGCTGACCGACGCGGAAAAGATCGAGCTGTGCCGCGTGGTATCCGAGTCCGGCGCGGACTACATTAAGACCTCCACGGGCTTCGGCGGCGGCGGAGCGACCCGCGAGGACGTGGCGCTGTTCAAGGCGCACATCGCGCCGCACCTGAAGATCAAGGCGGCGGGCGGCATTGCCGACCTGAACGACGCCAAGGACTTCATCGCGCTGGGCGCGGATCGTCTCGGGACGAGCCGTATCGTCAAGGCCGTCAAGGCACTGGAAGAGAAATAAAGGAGGAAACGATCATGTCCACCCCTCACAACAACGCGCAAAAGGGCGATTTCGCCAAGACCGTGCTGATGCCCGGCGACCCGCTGCGGGCGAAATTCATCGCCGAGACGTTCCTCACCGCGCCGAAGCTCGTCAACAACGTCCGCGGCGTGCAGGGCTACACCGGGACGTACAAGGGCGTTCCCGTGTCCGTCATGGCCAGCGGCATGGGCATTCCGTCCATCGGCATTTATGCCTACGAGCTGTATACCCAGTACGACGTGGAGAGCATCATCCGCGTGGGCAGCGCCGGGGCGATGCGTGCCGACTTGGAGCTGGGCAGCGTGGTGGCCGGGCAGGGCGCGTGTACCAACTCCGACTTTGCCGGCCAGTACGAGCTGGGCGGCACGTTCGCGCCCATCTGCGATTTTGAGCTGCTGCAAGCCGCCGTGGCGAGCGCGAAGGCGCTGGGCGTGAAGATGCCCGTGGGCAATCTCTACTCCTCCGACACGTTCTACGACGCCGCCGGGCGGAATATGCGCTTTGCCAAGATGGGCGTGATGGCGGTGGAGATGGAGGCCGCGGGGCTTTACTGCACCGCCGCCTACACGGGAAAGCGCGCGCTGGCCATCTGCTCCATCTCCGACAACCTCGTCAACGGCACGGAGCTGACGCCGGACGAGCGGCAGACGACGTTCACGAACATGATGAAGATCGCGCTGGAGGTCGCCGTAAAGATGGCGGGCAAGTAAGCACTGTCGCCGCGCAAGAGACGGCTGTTTTCAAAATAGGGACAAATTGTGAACTTTTGATTACAAATGTTTACAGTTTCTCGGAAAATGGCCGTTTTGACTTGCCAAGGGCGGACATATCTGCTATAATGCCCACGGCACGAGGAAAGCAGATCACCCCGTGCCGAAATACGGTTTTCCCGCCGAGGGGCGAGAAAATACATCTTATAGGAAGGTAGAATGAAAATGAAGAAATTTCTTGCTGTGATCCTCGCTCTGGTCATGGCGCTGTCTTTGGTTGCCTGTGGCAGCACGACGACGGACGACAAGACCCAGACCAACGATCAGGCCAACACTGAGAACACCGAAACCACCGCTGTCACCAACGCCGACGAGGTCGCCGATGAGATGACCTCCGAGGACGGTAAGTACGAGGTCGCGTTCATCACCGACGTGGGTCAGTTAAAGGACAAGTCCTTTAACCAAGGTACGTATGACGGCGTAAAGCTGTACGCCGCCAACAACGGTCTGAGCTACAAGTATTATCAGCCTGCCAACGGCGATCAGGCCACCGATGACGACCGCTATGACGCCATGAAGGCCGCCGCCGAAAGCGGCGCGAAGGTCATCGTGGCCGCCGGTTTCATGCAGGGTACTGCACTGGCCAAGGCCGCGGCCGAGTTCACCGACGTTACCTTTGTGTTCGTTGACGGCTGGGCGATGACCGATGAAAACGGCAACTCCCTCACCAACACGCTGGGCATCGCGTTCCAAGAGGAGCAGTGCGGCTACCTGGCCGGATACGCCGTTGTGAAGGAAGGCTACACTAAGCTGGGCTTCTCCGGCGGTGGCGGCGGCACGAACCCTGCCTGCTGCCGTTACGGTTACGGCTTCGTGCAGGGCGCTTCCGCTGCGGCTGCTGAGCTGGGTGAGAAGGTCGAGATGAACTACTCTTGGCAGTATGGTGCCTCCTTCGCCGCCTCCCCCGAGCTGCAGACCATGATCTCCGGCTGGTATGAGAACGGCACTGAGGTCGTGTTCGCCTGCGGCGGCTCCATGTTCGCCTCCGTCTCCGCGGCCGCTGCCGCCAATGACGGCCTCGTCGTCGGCGTGGACGTTGACCAGTCCAGCCAGTCCGACACCGTCATCACCTCCGCCATGAAGGGTTTGGCCAGCTCCGTGCAGTGGGCCTGCGCCAAGATCTATGACGGCTCCTTCTCCGAGATCGCCGGTACCTGCGCGACGCTGGGTGCTAAGGACAACGCCGTGGGTCTGCCCACCGCGACTTGGTCTTTGACCAAGTGGAGCGTGGACGACTACAACACCATGCTCTCTGCCATGGCCGACGGCTCTCTGGTCGTTGACAGCGATTACACCAAGCTGGCCAGCACCGACAGTCTGACCCTGAACGTGATTGAGTAATCGACCGCTGAGAACGGAACAAAAAAGATAAAAAGGGAAGACGCCGCAAGGCGTCTTCCCTTTTGAGACTGTCGAAAAACTCCGGTTTTTCGACAAAAAGGCTCACAGGCTGCTGCGCGCATCATTTATCCGCGTGAGATGGGCAAATTCCACACCGGCAGCCTGCGAAATATTTTCTCTCACGCACAGGTCGCGAGAGAAAATGATTTTACTCCTTTGCCGCCTGCGCTCGGCAAACTCTGTGAGACTTTTTTGACACGCAAAGAACCCCTCCGTATGGAGGGGTTCTTTGCGTCTTACGATAGAGTATCTCTCGATTTTTCGTCAAACGGCGGGGGTGGCCGCCTGCTTTTTTGCGGTGATACGCTGGTAGAGGATGACGGCCAGCACGAGGGCGAAGCCCACGATGTCGGTAAGCGTGCCGGGGATCATCATGCCGAGACCACCCGCGACAAGCACGAGGCGCAGCGCCCAGTGAATGTGGCGGTAGAGGTAGCCGTTGAGGGCGGCGGCGATACCGAAGAGGCCCATGACGGCGGTGACGGAGATCTGAAGCACGTGCCACCAGCCGTCCACGTCCTCAAAGAGCATGACCGGGTTGTAGGCGAAGATATACGGCACGATAAACGCCGCGATGGCGAGCTTTGTCGCCACAAGTCCCGTCTTCATGGGGTTGGCCTTGGCGATGGCCGCGCCCGCGTAGGCCGCGAGGGCAACGGGCGGGGTGATGTCGGCCACGATGCCGAAGTAGAAGACGAAGAAGTGCGCCGCCACGTCGGGGAAGCCGAGCTGCACGAGAATGGGCGCACAGGTGGAGGCCATGATGCAGTAGTTGGCGGTGGTGGGGACGCCCATGCCAAGGACGATGCAGCAGAGCATGGTCAGCAGCAACCCGAGGATGGTCGCGTCACCCGCGAGGGCGACAATGCCGTTGATCATGGTAGAGGCAAGGCCGGTGACGGTAATGCATCCGGCGATCATGCCCGCCACGGCGCAGGCGCAGGCCACGGTGATCGCACCGCGCGCGCCGGACTCAAGCGCCTCGACGACCTTCATGGGCGTGATACGGTTCTGCGGGTTCAGCGCGCCGACGATGATGGCCGCCACGATGGACAGCGCGGCCGCGGTCTGAATGGTGCGGGTGTTGGAGGACACGAGCCAGACGAGCAGGATGAGCGGGATGAGCAGGTAGACCTGCTTGAGCAGCCCCTTGACCTTGGGCAGCTCCTCCTTGGGAATGCCCTTGAGGCCGAGCTTCTTCGCCTCCAAATGGACGGCGATGAAGATCCCCGTGAAGTACAAAATGGCGGGGAGGATGGCCTTGACGGCGACCTCGGCGTAGGGAATGCCGATGTACTCCGCCATGAGGAACGCAGCCGCGCCCATGATGGGCGGCATGATCTGTCCGCCCGTGGAGGCGGCGGCCTCAACGGCGGCGGCGAACTCGGGCTTATAGCCCGTCTTCTTCATCATGGGGATGGTGACGGAACCCGAGCCGACGGTGTTGGCGACGGACGAGCCGGAACACATTCCCTCGAGCGCGCTGGCCACGACGGCCACCTTGGCAGGACCTCCGGAGAAGCGGCCGACCACGGCGTTGGCGAGCTGGACAAAGTAGTCGCCGATACCCGTGCGCTCCAAGAACGCACCGAAGATGATGAAGAGGACGATGAACTTATAGCAGACGTTGATGGGCGTACCGATGACGCCCGTGGTGGTGTAGAAGAGGTTGTAGACCGTGCGGCTGAGCGCCTGCGCGAAGGTACGGCCACCGCCGCTGGACATGATGTTGATGAAGGCGTAGATCATCAGCACGCCCACCACGCACAGGATAGGGATACCGACACAGCGGCGGCACAGCTCCAAGATGATGAGGATGCCGACGATACCGACGACGACCTCCATCGTGCCAATGCGCACGGACATATTGATGATCTTCATGGCGTTGAGTGCGAAGTAGAAAAAGCTGCCCGCGCCCAGCACCATCAGTACGATGTCATACCAAGGGATATGGTTGGGCTTGACGTGGTTCTTGCTGGCGGGATAGGTGACGAAGCCGATGATGACGATGAGGCCGAGGAAGCTCGTCAGCGCGACCTCCTGCAAGGCTCTGCTCCACAGCGTCATGCAGATACAAAACAGGGAAAACGCGGCCAGCACGGCCATGACGACATATTTCGGCGTTCCCTCCCAAATGCGGACGTTCGATTCGCGGTCGTACTTCTTCATGACCGCTTCCACGTCGGCCATCGTGCCTACGCTGCCGTCATCGACATAGGGTGTCGTCTCGGCGGTGAGGTCGGCGTCCGACTTTTTCTTGAAAATGCTCATACTCTCCTCCTGTTGGGCAAGGGAGCTACGGCGGGGCATCCCGCCGCAGCTCTCTTTGTCGTAAAGTTACCGCTAAAATTTTACTTGGTGGGGACGGTGATGCCCTTCTCCGCGTAGTAGCGCGCCGCGCCGCCGTGGTACGGCACGGAGGTGATGTTGGTCGCCGTCTCAAGGTTCATCTCCTTGGCCTTGGCGTGGGACAGCTCGTCGGTATGCTCGAAGATATCGGAGACGAAGGCGTAGATGGCGTCGTCGGAGACGTTGTCCGCCGCGAGAACGACTGCGCCGACGGCCACGGTGTCCACATCGCCGTCAAGCCCCTTGTAGGTGTCGGCGGAGATGGTGGTGGTCATGTAGTAGGGGCATTTCTCGATCAGCTTGTCGGCGTGTTCCTTGTCGATGCTGACGAGGTGGACGTCCTTGCCCGTGGACAGGTCGGTGATGGCCACGGTGGGCGCACCGGCCACGACGAAGGCCGCGTCGATCTTGCCGTCCTTGAGGGCATCCGCGCTGTCGCTGAAGCCCTTGTACTGGGGCTTGATGTCATCTTCGGTCAGACCGTAGGCATCCAGAATGTCGATGGCGTTGAAGTACACGCCGGAGCCTGCGTCACCGATGGAGACGTTCTTGCCCTTGAGGTCGGCCACCGTCTTGATGGTGGGGTCGCAGGTGACGATCTGCACCGCCTCGAGGTAGAGGTTGGCGACGGTGGAGAACGTGGTGATCGCGCCGTCCTCGGCAAAGGTGCTGGTGCCGTTGTAGGCGTAGGCCATGACGTCGGACTGGCTGAATCCGAGCTGGGCGTCACCGCTGTCGAGCAGCAGGATGTTGGCCTTGGAGCCGCCGGAGGCCACGGCCGTGACCTTCACGTCGGTGTTGGTGGAGACGTGCTGGGCGATCACGCCGCCCACGGCGAAGTACGTGCCGCCGTCGCCGCCCGTGGAGAACACCAGATTGTTGGTGATCTTGTTGGCGTCCGCGTCCGCAGCGGCGTCGGCCGAGGTGTCCTTGGAGGTGTCGCTCGTGCTGCCGCAGGCGACAAGGCTCAGCGCCATGATCAGCGCGAGCACCAGTGCGAAAAATCTCTTCATTGTGCTTCTCCTTTATTTGATAGTATGTTTTACGGTTTAATCGTCTGCACGCCCGCGCACCGGACAGGTGCGTCGGCGTTTGACGTTGCCCACTTATTATAACGCAGAAGAAAGCGTTTTGCAATGTCTAAATCCGTAAAAATGCATTTTTCTTTTTAAGAATTTTTTGGAGGGCGTCAAATCACGTCTGAATTGTAGCAGCTTTCGTATGAAATTCTTGGATTTCCAACGATGTGTTACACTTTTAACGTATACGCCTTTTAGAGAACTAAACCGTCTCGTGCAGGAACGCCCTGCAAAAATGCATTTTTTGCAGGGCGAAGTTGCATTTTAGCAAGAGAAGGGTCGGTGAACACCCGCAGAGGCGGAACTCTGCCCCTCCCGCCGTATTACGTATTATGCCCCCCTTGAACCGTTCGTAGGGGGCGGTGTCCTCGCCGTCCCGCACACATTTGCAAAAAGCGGCAGCCCGCGCGATGGCGCGGGCTGCCGCTTTATTTTCTATACAGGCAGGCTTTCTCAAGCGTTTGCCTTCGTCTCCACCGCCTCGGAAAGCATGGCGGAGAACGCATCGAGGGACATGGCGCCCAAGTCCTCGCCGGCACGGGTGCGGACGGAGACCGTCCCGGCCTCCATGTCGCGGTCGCCGATGACGAGCATATAGGGAATCTTTTCCAGTGTGGCCTCGCGGATCTTTTTGCCGACCTTCTCGTTGCGGCTGTCCACCTCCGCGCGGAAGCCCTGCTTGCTCAGCAGCTCGGCCTGCTTGGCGCAGTAGTCGGCGGCGCGGTCGGTGACGGGCAGGAGCTTCACCTGCACCGGGGAGAGCCACACGGGGAACGCGCCCGCAAAATGCTCGGTGATGATACCGATGAAGCGCTCGATCGAACCAAAGACGACGCGGTGGATCATGACGGGGCAGTGCCGCTCGCCGTCCGCGCCGATATACTCAAGGCCGAAGCGGCCGGGGAGCTGATAGTCGAGCTGGATCGTGCCGCACTGCCACGTGCGTCCCAGCGAATCCTGAATGTGGAAGTCGAGCTTCGGACCGTAGAACGCGCCGTCGCCGGGGTTGATGGTGTAGGTCTTGCCGATGCTGGTGATGGCGTCGGCCAAGGCGTTCTCCGCCTTCTCCCAGTCCTCGCGCGAGCCGATATGGTCATCCGGCATGGTGGACAGCTCAATTTTGTAGGGCAGGCCGAAGAGGGAGTAGACCTCGTCGAAGAGCTGCGCAATGCGCACCACCTCGTCCTTGATCTGATCCTTGGCCAGCAGGATGTGCGCATCGTCCTGCGTGAAGCAGCGGACGCGGAACATCCCGTGCAGCGCGCCGGAAAGCTCGTGGCGGTGGACAAGACCCAGCTCGCCGTAGCGCAGCGGCAGGTCGCGGTAGGAGTGCGGCTCAAGCTCGTAGACGAGAATGCTGCCGGGGCAGTTCATGGGCTTGATGGCGAAATCCTCCCCGTCGATGACGGTGGTATACATATTATCTTTGTAGTGATCCCAGTGGCCGGATGTCTCCCACAGCGTGCGGCGCATGATCTGCGGCGTGGAGATCTCCAGATAGTCCCACTTCTTGTGAACCTGCCGCCAGTAGTCGATGAGCGTGTTTTTCAGCACCATACCCTTGGGCAGATAGAACGGGAAGCCGGGGGCTTCGTCGCGGAAGGCGAACAGGCCCAGCTCACGGCCGAGCTTGCGGTGGTCGCGCTTCTTGGCCTCCTCGATACGCGCCAAATACTCGTCCAGCTCCTCCTTCTTCGGGAAAGCTACGCCGTAGATACGCTGCAGCGTCTGACGGTTGCTGTCGCCGCGCCAGTAGGCGGCGTTGCAGGCGGTCAGCTTGATGCCGTTACCCTTGATACGCCCGGTGGAGTCCACGTGAGGGCCGGCGCACAGATCCACGAACTCGCCCTGCTTATAAAAGCTGATGACGGCGTCGGCGGGCAGGTCGTTGATCAGCTCGACCTTATACGGCTCGTCCTTGTCCTGCATATACTTGACGGCCTCGGCACGGGGCAGCTCAAAACGCTCTAATTTCAGTTTCTCCTTGCAGATCTTGCGCATTTCCGCCTCGATCTCCGTCAGATTTTCCGGCGTGAAGGCAAAAGGCGCGTCCATATCGTAGTAAAAGCCGTTTTCAATGCTCGGGCCGATGGCCAGCTTCACCTCCGGCCACAGCCGCTTCACGGCCTGCGCCAAAATGTGAGAGCAGGTATGCCAGTACGTTCTGCGGTACTGCTCGTTTTCAAAGGTGTAGTTGTTCTCTTCGCTCATGATGTGTTCCTCCTTGTCGTTTTTCGTTGGGGCAGGACAAATAAAAAAGCCCACCCCTGATGTGTGTCAGGGGTGGGGTAATATATATTACTCCACGGTTCCACCCTGCTTACGGCATACCCAGCGGTTTATTTCCTACACCGCTGCGCGGATGGCGAAGTATCTTTCGTTGAGACAAGGCGCAGAGGCGCAGGAATACCGTGTGTATTTCAAGCATCTGCAACGCAGTATCAGCGGAAGAGACTCGGCATACGCCGTCGCTCGTGATCTCTGTAACGGGAGATACCCGTCCCGCTCGTCGCGGGCGGCTCGGGAGCGGTACAGGCTGCGCCGTGGGCGGGACACTTTCAGCCGATGGCGTCCCTCTCTTTGGCCGCCGGGAGGCAGCTTCTTCTCCGTCAATGCCTTTTTAACGCAGACAGTATACCCCGCTTTCGCCCGTTTGTCAATGGACGAGGTGAAAAAGTGTGGCGTTTGGTGCTTTTGTTCACTTCTTCTCCACAGGTGTCACGTGGCCGGCTTCGTCCACGGTGGCGGGGAGAATCTGGCTGCGGGTGTTGCGGGCGATGTCGTCCAAGCGCATACGGCTGGGGAAGTCGCTCAGGAGCGTGTAGGCCACGCCATGACGCTTGGCGCGCCCCGTGCGGCCGATGCGGTGGATATAATACTCGTTCTCCTCCGGCACCTCGTAATTAAAGACCGCGTCCACGTCATCCACGTCGATGCCGCGGCTGGCCACGTCGGTGGCCACGAAAACACGGAGCTTTCCGTCGCGAAAACGCTGCATAACCTGTTCGCGTTTGCGCTGCGGAATGTCGCCGTGGATACACTGTGCGTCGATACCGCGCATTTGCAGGAACTTCGTCAGGCGCTCGGTGCTGCCCTTGGTGTTGCAAAAGCAGATGACGCGCTCGTAATTCTCGCAGTTCAGGATATTGGCAATCGCATCCACCTTGCCATCGGAGGGAACCTCCAGCCGATACTGAAGAATGTCGGGCTTATTCTCCTTGGTGGCCTGCACGGTGATCTCTACCGGGTCGCGCTGGTACACCCACGAGATGTCCATGACCTCGCGGGAGATGGTGGCGGAGAACATCCCCAAGTTCTTGCGGTTGGGAATTTTATCCAAAATCTGCGTCACATCGCGGATGAAGCCCATGTCCAGCATACGGTCGGCCTCGTCCAGCACGACGGTGGCCACCTCCTTGAGCGAGACGGTGCGGCGTTTCATGTGGTCGGAGAGGCGGCCCGGCGTGGCAACGACGATCTGCGGCTTGCGCTTGAGGGCGTCAATCTGCTTGCCGATGGGCTGGCCGCCGTAGAGGCAGACAAGGCGCACGCCCTCGTGGCAGACGGCCACGTCGCGCATTTCCTCGGTAATTTGCAGGGCAAGCTCGCGGGTCGGCGCTAAAATGACCGCCTGTATGACCTCGCGCTCGGGGTCGATACGCTCAATGATGGGCAGGCCGAAGGCCATCGTCTTGCCTGTCCCCGTGGGGGCTTTGGCAATGACGTCCTTGCCCTCGAGCATGGGCGGAATGCACCCGGCCTGTACCGGGGTGCTGAGCTGATAGTGTTTATTTCGTATGGCGCGCATGGTAGCCTCGGACAGTCCGAAGCTGTCAAAGGGTGCGCCCTGTGTAAATTCCATAGCGTTTTTCCTCTTTTATCTCACATAGTTCCAAGATATAGTATACCATACCTGTCAATAGTCGCCGAAAAGCAAGACGGGCATCGGTTTTCACCGACGCCCGTGTTGTCGCTTTATGTCGTTTTTTGTCATTTCCCCGCGCTCCGATTGACGAGGCGGAACCCCGAGGCCGACCAGCAGGTGTCCCAAATAGACCACGCCGGGAGCATAGCTCCGACAGGCCGCCAGCGTCTCCTTCAGCCACGTCTCCGCTCCGGCCATCGCCAAGTGGTAGCCGACGTCGGCCACCAAATTCGTGAGCAGATAGTAATCCATACACAGTTCTCCTGTATATTCCAATATCAAATATAACCCGAAGTGTAGGCGCGGCGGGGCGAAATGTCAACGGGTGACACGCGCCGCCGGGATATATTCCCGCCGCGTGGGGCATAGGATAGGGCAAAACGGAAAGGGGCGCAACGCTATGAGCAAGGTCAAAATTTTTCTCCTGCACCGCTGGTACGTGATGGGTGCCGGGGTGCTGCTGGCGGCCGCCGCCATCTTCTACGCGGTGAACTACCCGGTCATGATACGCACCGCCGCCGCCGCGCGGCAGCTCCCCATCTACTCCGTGGAGCGGACGCAGCGCGTGTGCGCCATCTCCTTTGACGCGGCGTGGGGCAACGAGGACACGCAGACGCTCATCGACATTCTGGCAAAATACAACGTGAAGACGACGTTCTTCGTGGTGGGCGACTGGGCGGAGAAGTACCCGGAGTCGGTGCAGGCCCTGCACGATGCGGGACACGAGGTGATGAGCCACTCCAACCACCACGACCACTACAACAGCCTCTCGGCCACGGAGATCGCCGAGGACATCCGCGCCGCCAACGAGCGTATCAGCCGTGTGACCGGGGTGACGCCGACGCTGATCCGCTGCCCCTACGGAGAGTATGACGACCACGTGATCGCCGCCATCCGCTCGCTGGGCATGGAGCCCATCCAGTGGGATGTGGACAGCCTCGACTGGAAGGACTACGACGCGGAGACGATCTGCAAGCGCGTGCTGTCCAAGGTGCAGCCGGGGAGCATCGTCCTCTTCCACAACGCCGCGCTGCACACGCCGGAGGCGCTGCCGACGATTTTGGACGCGCTCATTCGGGATGGCTACACCGTCGTCCCCATCTCGCAGCTCATTTTGTCGTCACCGTACACCATCGACCACACCGGACGGCAGTTCGCGGTCACAGCGCCAACCGACGAAAAGGCGGCGGGGTAAAGCACCCCGCCGCCATATTGTTTTTTTACCACTTCGTCGGCTTTTCGAGGACGTACTTGCGATAGGAGATACGGAAGTAGATGGCCTCGGCCACGCCGGTGATGAACCACGAGACGATGTAGAGCAGGTACAGGGAGACGATGGTGTGGAAGAAGGCAAAGACCGTGTAGATCCACACGACACGGAAGACGCACGAGCCGAGAATGACCATAATCGTGGGTGCCACGCTGCGTCCGAGACCGCGCGAGGCGGCGATACTGCCGTCCATCAGAGGCCCGACGAAGTAGGAAAACGCCATGATGTGCAGTCGATCCATGCCCGCATCGATAACCTGCGGATTATCGGCAAAGAGGCTGAGGAACTGACGGCCAAAGACGGTCAGCAGCACGCCCGCCAGCGCGCCCACGGCGGCGCCGTAGAGCATACTGATACGGTAGCTCTTGAGAATGCGGTCGTTCTTGCCCGCGCCCCAGTTGCGGCTGACGAAGCTGGCGCAGGCAGTGTAGAACGCGGCCATCATGTTGAACACGAGCGTGTCGGCGTTCGCGGCAGCCGCCGCGCCGGAGACGGTGATCTCGTCAAAGGAGTTCAGCCCGGCCTGCACGAAGAGGTTCGCCACGGCGAAGATGGCGTTTTGCAGCCCGGAGGGAACGCCGATGAGCAGCACACGCTTGGAGGCCAGCCGATGAAAACGGAGCTTGCTGAGGGCAATGCGGCAGCTATCCTTGCGGTGCATAAGGTGTGCCAAAATCAAAACGGCGGAGACGCACTGGGCGATCGCACTGGCGATGGCCACGCCCTCGGCGGCCATATGGCAGCCGATGACGAAGAACAGATTCAGTATCACGTTCAGCACGCCCGCGACGAAGAGGTAGATGAGTGGGCGTTTCGTGTCGCCCGTCGCGCTGAGAATGCCGTTGCCGCAGTTGTAAATGCCCATGGCCGGGAAGCCGAGGGCGTAGATCTTAAGGTACAGCACCGCGCCGGGGAGGAACTCCTCCTTCGTGTTGAGCAGACGGAGCATCGGCTCGGCGAAGAAGATACAGACGAGGCAGGTAAAGATACCCGCCGCGAGGCAGATAAGGAGCGAAGAGTGGTTCGTGTTCGAAACGTCCTCATCGTTGCCCATGCCGAGGCCGCGCGCCACGGAGACGTTGACGCCGCCGCCGAGGCCGATGAGCAGCCCGGTGAAGAGCGAGACGAGCGTCGTCGTCGAGCCGACCGAGCCGAGGGCGATGTAGGTGTTGTAGGCGTACTTTCCCGCGATGGCCACGTCGCTGAGGTTGAACAGCACCTCCAGCACCTGTGTCATCATCAGCGGCAGGCTGAAAAGCAGTATATTTTTCCAAAGAGAGCCGGAGGTCATCTCTACGGTGAGAGTCCGGCGTTTTGTGATGGCAGACATGACCATACCCTCCTGCGTAAAAAATTTCCCTTTGCCCACAGGACACAGGGAGGCGCGGGAGCTCCGCGCGCAAGAGCCAGTATAACACGGCGAAATAAACAAAACAACCCCCTCTCATTAGAATATTTTCGACACAAAGCGCACCTGATTTTGTGCAAGTTGCTGCAATGAGGGGAAATTTTTTGTGAAAATCGTAAAAAATTCAGTCTTTAGTCTTTCTTTAGGCGTCCGATGTATGATAAAATACAGAAATGATACTTGAAAGCGGCGGGTGATACCATGAAATTGTTGATCGCGGAGGACCAGCGCGACCTGACGGAAGCGTTGACGTTCC
Source organism: Firmicutes bacterium CAG:341 (assembly GCA_963631875.1). Classification (GTDB taxonomy): domain Bacteria; phylum Bacillota; class Clostridia; order Oscillospirales; family Oscillospiraceae; genus Vescimonas. The sequence goes on from CAVGSO010000036.1 coordinate 14,199, forward strand.
TGTTTGAGAAGAACCAATTCACCGTGGACGCGGTGTACGACGGGCGCAGCGCCTACGACTACGCCGTGGCCGGGAACTACGATGCCATCATCTTGGACGTGATGATGCCGGGGCTGACGGGCATTGAGGTGCTGCGGCGGCTGCGGGAGGAGCATATCTCCACCCCGGTGATGATGCTGACGGCCAAGGCGCAGAAGGACGACCGCGTGATCGGCTTCAACTCCGGGGCGGACGACTACCTGCCCAAGCCCTTTGAGCCGGACGAGCTGATCGCGCGGGTACGCGCCATGCTGCGGCGCGGCAGTGCCTACACGCCGCCCGTGCTGCGCTGCGGCGACACGGAGCTGGATACCGGGTCAGGGACGCTGCGCTGCGGCAGCGAGAGCGTGCGCTTGAGCGGACGGGAATTTCAGGTGATGGAGCTTTTCATGCGCGACCCGCGCATGGTCTTCAGCGCGGAGCGCATTATGGAGCGTGTCTGGGGCTGGGACAACGAAGCGGAGATCAACGTGGTGTGGGTGCATATCTCCAACCTGCGCAAGAAGCTTAAATCCATCGGCTCGCACGTGAGCATCCGCGCCAACCGAGGTCTTGGGTACGTGTTGGAGGAGGAAGCATGATCAAAAAGCTGCGCCAGCGGTTCATCGTGATCGCTATGGCCTCGGTGGCGGTGGTGCTGCTGCTGCTGACGGCCATCCTCAACACGGCCAACTTCATCACCAGCGACCACGACCTGACGCGGACGCTATCCCTCATTGCCGACAACCGTGGAACGATTCCCGACGACATGACGACCCCGCCGCCGACCATCACAGACGCGGCGGACGCGCCGAACGCGGCGGACAGCGATATAACACCGCCGGAGAAGCCCGCGGGCGACAACGGCCAGCAGGGCGGGCCGTTCACGAAGGAGACACCCTTCTCCACGCGCTATTTCGTGCTGCGGCTTGACACAAGCGGCACGGTGACGGAGAGTGACCTGAGCCATATCGCCGCCGTCACCGAGAGCGACACTGCCGCGTTTGCCGCCGCCGCGCTGCGCCACGGCGAGGGCGACGGCTATTACAGCGGCTACAAGTTCCGCGTCATCGCCGACGACGAGGGGTACAGCGTCATCTTCGTCGATGCCTTCCAGCAGCTCCGCTCCGTCCGTCAGGTGGCATTGTGGTCGCTGGCGGCGGATGCGTTCTGCCTCGCGCTCGTGTATCTTCTGGTCGTGCTGCTGTCGCGGCAGGCGATCGACCCGGTGGTGCGCGGCGCGGAGCGGCAGAAGCAGTTCGTGACCGACGCGAGCCACGAGCTGAAAACGCCCATCACCGTCATCGCCACCTGCCTTTCGGTGCTGGAAATGGAGGTCGGCAAGCAGAAGTGGATCGACAAGGCCAAGGGGCAGACGGAGCGGCTGAAGGAGCTGGTGAACTCGCTCGTGACGCTCAGCCGCATGGACGAGGAGACGTCGCCGCTGCACATGGCGGACTTCCCCATCAGCGACGCGGTGGAGGAAACGGCGGCCTCGTTTACGGACTACGCCGCCTCACAGGGCCACGCGCTCGTGCCGACACTTCAGCCGGGGCTGACGTATCGCGGGGACGAGTACGCCGTGCGGCAGCTCACCTCGCTGCTGCTCGACAACGCCATCAAGTACGCCGCGCCGGGCGGGGAGATCCGCTTCTCGCTGGAAAAGGCCAAGCGCGGTATCGTCATCCGCTGTGAAAACCCCTGCGACAACTGGGAGACGCTGGAAACGGACAAGCTCTTCGACCGCTTCTACCGCGCCGACAGCTCACGCAGCGGTGAGGCCACGGGCTTCGGCATCGGGCTTTCGGTGGCGCGGAGCATCGCCGAGGGACACCGTGGGTCGATTCGCGCCGAGGCGTCGGACGGGCAGGTGCGCTTTATCGCCGTGCTTCGCTGAGATTGACAGCGGCGGAAAAAGTCGATATAATAGTCGTGCAGACTCGGCTCTGTGGCCGGGTCTGCACTTTGTAAGGAGGTTTCTCCATGAAAAGATGTATCGCCCTGCTGCTGACACTGCTGATTACGTCGAACATGACGGCCTGCCGCCAAACGGAGACGACGGTTGACGATTCGGCATGGGAGTTTCCCGCCGAATTTGCCGGGCTGGAAGCACTGGTGGAGGCGGCGCAGACGGAGGGCGAGTTGACGGTATACGGCGGCTGTGACAGCGGGTATCTCGCCACCGTCTGTGAGACGTTTGAGCGGCTTTTCAACGTCCGCGTGACGTATCAGGCACTCGACGACGAGGCCGTCTTGGCCAAGCTGAACAAGTCGCGGCCGGGCGCGGACGTATGGTTCGGCGCGGACAGTGCCGCGCTCGAGCAGGCAGCGGAGAACGGCAATCTGACGGCCTACGTCCCCACGGCGGCAGGGAATCTCTCCGACAGTGACTTTGCCGACAGTGAGGGGCGCTGGTACGGTGTGGCCGTAGACCCGCTGGGGCTGATCGTCAACACCGCGTCGCTTGAGAAAATGGAGATCGACGCGCCGGAGCGGTGGGACGACCTGACGGAGCTGAAATACTGGGAGCTGCTGTGGCTGCCCGGCTACGACACCACGGAGGGGCGACTGCTGGCACAGGCCGCACTCAAGGTCTACGGCGACAAGGCCGAGAACTACCTGCTCGAGCTGGACGAGAACACACTACACTACGCCGAGAGCGGCGACAGCGCAGCCAACTACGTCGGGACGGGCGAGGCCGTGGTCGCCGTCGGACGGTTGAGCGGCGGCGCAGCGCAGCGGCTTGACAAGGGCTACGAGGACATTTCGCTGCTCCTGCCCCGTGAGGGGACACCTTACGCACTCAGCGGCGCGGCCATCCTGCGCGGTGCGCCGCACAGCGCGGCGGCGCAGCTCTGGATGGAGTTCGTCCTCTCCCCCACCGGGCAAGCGCTGGCCGCAGAAAACGGCTGGTACGTGTGGCCGACAGTAAGCGGCGTCGCGCTGCCGGAAGCGTTCGAGCAGCTAAACGTGAAGCTAAGCGGGCTGACTGACCGACTCGCACAGGGCGAGGATGCGGAAGCTCTGAACAGCCTTGTGGAAACGGTGCAAGCCACCCTGAACCCACAGGAAAAGGCGGAATAAGCCAACAGATGCACACAAAAATCCAAGCCGCGAGGCTTGGATTTTTTCAGACTGTCAGAAAATTCTGTCATTCCGAGTCGGTCCGCAGACTGGCTCGGGAATCCGCCCTCCCATCTCCGCACCAACGGCGTCGGCATTATCTGCACAGGCGTTCCACCGCTTCATTCTCGGTCGCGGTGAAAAACACGTCACGCCCCTTATTGCTCTCGTAGATGAAGTCGTGCAGCGGCTTGCTGGTGTAGCGAGCGTAGTCGCCGTAGATGGCGATCCGCCCACCATAGTTGACGTATTTTTGGAGAATTTCGCCCGCGAGGCCGGAGCTGAGGATGAAGAAATCCTCGTTGACCAGCTTCTTGCTGATGGCGATATACTTCGTACCGGCCTCGCAGCTTGCCGTCATCAGCAGGTCGAGCGCAGACTGCGGATCTGTCATCACGACCTCGTCACTGCGAACGACCGCGCAGGCAACGCCGTTTTTCTCGATTTTCTCTATATGCATAATTCCCTCCAAAATTTCACGTCAGTGACCCGGTGTCACTGGCGTAGGAATCCGCTCTCCCGCGCCAATGCACGCAAAAAATCCAAGCCTACCGGCTTGGATTTTTTTGGCAGGGGCAGAAAGGCTCGAACTCTCGACACGCGGTTTTGGAGACCGCTGCTCTACCAACTGAGCTATACCCCTATGTGGTGGGCCTTCGGGGACTCGAACCCGGGACCGGACGGTTATGAGCCGTCTGCTCTAACCAACTGAGCTAAAGGCCCAAGTCTACGCGGCATAGATGAAATGCTGGAAAAAGAAGAACTGAGCCGCCACCTTACGGATGGCGGCTCATCCTTTGTGGCTCCCCCTGTTGGGCTCGAACCAACAACCCTTCGGTTAACAGCCGAATGCTCTACCATTGAGCTAAGGAGGAGTGTTGGCACTACCTATTTTCCCGGGCCGTCTCCAGCCAAGTATCGTCGGCAGAAGCGAGCTTAACTTCCGTGTTCGGGATGGGAACGGGTGGACCCTCGCCCTAATCAGCACCAACT
>CAVGSO010000037.1:0-17464 GCA_963631875.1 Firmicutes bacterium CAG:341
GGCTTTATTCCTGTGGAAGAACTGCTGAAACAGGAAACGGCGTGACCGAAGCCACACCGTTCCTGAGAAAATACGATATTACTTTCTTATGACCCCCGACCCTCTCCGCCGTTCTTCTTGCAGACAATACCGTGCAGCTCTCGTGGCAGCCGGTAACAGATGCTGTGGAGTATCAGATTTTCGATTATTGTGAAGAGACCGGTCTTGTGCGGATGTTAAGCAGAACGGCACATACCTCCTTCACACTTACCTCTCCCGCCGCCGGTTCCTATCGTTATATTGTGCAGCCGATCTCTTATACAGCGATCTGTGACAATGTTTCTGCGGAATACAGTGTGGAGGTCTTGGAAGCCGAAACCCCGGCGGAAACACTGATGGCAACCGCTGCGTATAACGCCGAGAACAACAGCCTGACGCTTTCCTGGAATGCCGGTGACACGGCCGGTACATACTATGTGTATAAATATCACATGGACACGAACCAACTCTCCAAGGCAAAGATCGTGACCGGTAAGGCGGAATGTACACTCCGTAAAATAGAGAGCGGCAAGGAATATGCTTTCATTGTCAGCACAAAAGAGCTTTCCAACAAGCAAGGCTATGCCGGAGCATTATCGGCAATTATTACAATACCGGAAGCAGAATAATCGTCTTTAACCGAAACAATACCAGAGCCCCGATGCGTTTCAGATCATATCTGTACTCATCGGGGCTTGTTTCGTTTTAATAGATTTCTTTTTCGACCAGTTCTTTCCGCATCTTTTCGTATGCGCCGTTTACGATGCGGAAAGCGGTATTGGGCGAGGACGGCGTGTGCTCGGCGGCAAGGTCTATGCGGGCTTTGCTTTTGCGGAAAAGCAAGCGCAAATTTCTTGACCTATCTGCTCTGTAAAGAGCGTTTCAACCGTATTCCGTATTTCTTCTGCTTTTACCCCATCAAAAGGCTTTAGCTTAGGCAGAGCCTTGAATGATTGCGAGGTTTATGTGATGGTGCTCAAAATCACGCCGCCACCCCGAACAGACGCAGGAGCTTTTGCCAAAAGGTGGGCGAGGTGGTTTCGACCGCACTGTCTGTGCTTACCTCGGCTATTTCGATGGCGGTGGTTTTGATGACGAACTGCACGGCGGTCACGTTGGTGTTTTTCTCGGAGACAAACGACGTCGTTTCGCCGTCGCCGCCCGTGATGGAAGCGGTCATGGTGTCGAGCTCGTCCCGCACCTGCGTGTCCATGTCCGAGGTTTTGTCCACGAACTCGGTCGTGCCGTCCGTCAGCTCGCCCGTGCCGTCATAGAGGTCGCCCACGCCGTCGTACAGCTCACCCATCGCCGTCTTGAGCGCGGACGTGCCGCTTTGCACCGTGTCCAGCCCCGACTTGAGTTGCTTCGCCCCGGCCGCCGCGCTGCTGACTGCCGCCGTGTAGTCCGAAAGCCCCGCGTAGAACGCGCCGTAGCTGTCGAGCTGCGCCTTGAGCGCGGTAAGCTGGGCGGCCATCGTCGCAAGTGCGGTGTCCTCGCCCACCTGATACACAGCGGCTGCCGCCAGCTTTTCACCCAACGCCGTCAACACGGCGGTGTACGTCTCGGGCGTGAGCGTAACCGACTCCATACCCTTTGCCGTGAGCTGGGCATTGACCGTGGCAGCCGCCGCGGTGCATAGCTGCGTATACGTCGCGTAGGCCGCGGCGCTCAGCGTGTCGTTCTTCGCCGTGACGGCGGCAAGGCCGGAAGCCAGCTCGCCCGCGCCGCTCGTCAGCGCAGCCACGCCGGAGTTCAGGTCGCCGACCTTGCTTTTGAGCGTCTTGGCAGCGGAATAGAGGTCGTAGGTGCCGCTGCGCACCTCCCACGCGCCGTCGTCCAGATCGACGGCGGCGGAGATGATCTCGTCCACCTTGTCCATCAGCTCCGCGTCGTCCACGTCAATGTCCAGCGACAGGCGCACGCCGTTGATGGTGACAGCGTCCATCTCGAAATCCGTCACATCGGCGGTGATGCTCGTCTCGATGCCCTTGCCGGGCAGAATCGTATACGTGAGCTGCTTGTCGCTGCCGACGTTGGCGACGGTCGCGCCCTCAGAGACGATGTGCTTGCAGCGGTCGGTGTCGAGCGTGAAGGCGGCTTGCAGGGCGTAGTCGTCATAGAAGCTGCCCGCGCAGTCGCCGTTTTGGCTGACGGAGAAGCGAATTTCCAGCGCGCCGCTTTTCCCTGCTATGTCCTGAGCGGAGTATTCCTTTCCATCAAGGAAGCAGCGAATGGAGATGCTCCACGGGATGACGGTAGTCTTCATCGTCCCCTGATAGTAGACCTTATTGGCGCTGGACGAGAAGGTGATCTTGTCGCCGCTTTGGGTGATCTTGTCCGTCGTGTTCAGCATTTTCACGGCGGCATAGTCGCCGTAGTCGGTGATCTCGCCGCCCGCGAAGATGTTGACCGCCTCGATGTCCGTCACCTCGCCGGAGGCGTCGGTCATGACGTAGATGACCTCCTCCTTTTCCGTGGGTACGGTGTCGGCGAAGGCCGGAACGGCCAATGTGACCAACAGCAGCGCGGCCAGTGCCGCCGCTGTGATTTTTTGCCGATGCTTCATTGCGCAGGAACCTCCTTGAATTTTTTGCTTTTCACGATGAGCTTGTCAAACAGATACAGCAGCCCCGGCAGGACGAACAGCACGATAGCCAGCGAGCAGAGCGTGCCTTTCCCGAGGAAGTAGCCGAGCTGCGAGAGAAGCCCGTGGGTCGAGACGATGCCGAGCAGGAAGCCCACCGCCGTCAGCACGCTGGCCGAGGTCAGGATGGACACCGCCACGGCGGAGACGGTCTGCACGATGGCATCCTTTTTCTCATACCTCTGCCGCATCTCCCGATAGCGGTCGGTGAACAAAATCGCGTAGTCCACCGTCGCGCCGAGCTGGATGGAGCTGATGATGAGGTAGGCGATGTAGAAAATCGTCTGACCCGTGAAATACGGGATGGACAGGTTGAGCCACACCGCCGTTTCAATGGACAGCACGAGGATGACCGGCAGCACAAGCGACTTCATCGTCACCAGCAGCACCAGGAACACCGCGCCGATGGCGACGAGATTGACCTTGACCATATCGGCGGTGACGGTGTCCATCAGGTCATAGGTGGACACACCCTCGCCCGCGAGATACCACGCGCCGGGGTAGTATGCTTCGGCGGTATCCCGGATCGCTTCTACAAGGTCAAATGTCTCGTCCCCCTCATAGGCGGCGTCCACCGTCAGCACCATGCGGGTAAAATGCTCGCTGTTGAGCTTGGAGCGCGTGCCGCTGTCGAGATACTGCTCCGGGATGACCGCGCCGACTGTATCCACGTAGGAGAGAATGCTCGTGACCTGCGGGATGTCGTGCAGCGATTGCGACAGCTCCGTCTGCGTGGCCGTGCTGTCCTTAGGAAGCATCAGCACGTAGGTGTCCTGCTTACCGAAGGTGTCCTCGATGCGCTCCGTGTCCGCGCCGAGCTGCGTCTCCACGCCGAAAATGTGGGACGCACCGTAGTAGAAGCCGTTGGCGTTGGAGGCAAGATAGCTCGGCGCAATAAGCAGCGTGAAGACTGCCGCCATCGGCAGCATGACGTGGCTGACGAATGCCCCGAAGCCCCTGAAGCCGGGCATGAACGAGCGGTGCTGCGTCTTGTCGATGAGCTTGTAGGTCTTCAAAATCAGCGCGGGCATGAACGTGAAGACGGTGATGAGGCTGAGTGCCACACCCTTGGCCAGTGCAAGGCCGAGGTCGGGGCCGATTTGAAACTGCATGAGGCAGAGCGCGAGAAAGCCGATGACCGTCGTCAGCCCGCTGGATAAAATGGAGGTCGTGGACATCGTGAGTGCCTGCACCATGGCCTCCTTCGGGTCGGCGGTCACCTGCCGATGCTCGGCGAATCGGTGCAGGAGGAAGACGGAGTAATCCAGCGACACCGCGAGCTGCAGGATGTTCCCCGCCGCGTTGGTCACGAAGGAGATCTCGCCGAACATCAGGTTGCTGCCCGCGTTGATGAGTACCGCAACGCCCAGCCCTGCCAGCACGAGGAACGCCTCGGCAAACGAGGTCGTGGTAAGCAGCAGCACCAGCAGGGTGAAGGACACGCCGATGACGGCGATGGCGGAGATCTCGCTGACGGTGCTGGTCGTGGCGACCGCCGTACTCACGGCGCTGCCCGTCATAGCGTTGTTGTCGCCGATGATGTCCCGTATCGCCTCGACCGCGTCAATGCGCTTATCCTCGTCGATGGTCACGGAGAAGAGCGCGCTGCCGTCCTTGTAGTACGTTTCTACCGTGTCTGCGTCCAGCGTCTCCGGCGGGACGGTCACACTCGCGACATCGTCCAGCCACGTCACGTCGGTCACGCCGTCCACCGCTGTCAGCTTTTCCTTATATGTCAGCGCCTCCGGCACGGACACGCCCTGCACCATCACGCGGGCGTTGGGGATTCCACCGCTGTATTCCTGCGCCATCAGGTCGAGCGCCACGGTAGACGCGCTCTCGGGCGGCAGGTAGTCGTTCATGTCGTAGTTGACGGCGATCAAGGGCTTGCACGCGGCGCAGACGGCCAGTGCGATCAGATAGACCGCGATGATCCGGTTCTGATGCGCCACGATGTGCCGATAGAATTTTTCCATAGAAGCTGTGCTCCTCTCCAACGGCCGGAGGGTATGCCGGACATTTGTTGCACAAAGTATAGAGGGAGAGGCGGGGGAATAAAACGGTCAAATCGCCGCCCACTGGGTAAAAAACGGACAAAGCGGTATCATTTGACGGACAAATGTCCGAAATTCACCGTTGCGCACTTTGCCGGACAAGTGTATACTAAACGCAAAGGAGCGTGGTATCCCATGAAGCACGAGGTCACGACATTGAACACAAAGCGGACGATCGCGGCGTCCCTGAAAAAATTCATGGAGCAAAAGCCGCTCTCCAAAATCACTGTCAGCGAGATCATCGCCGACTGCGGCGTGAACCGCAAGACGTTCTACTATCACTTTGAGGACATCTACGCCCTCCTGAAGTGGATGCTGGAGGAGGAGGCGGTGGACGTCGTCAAGCAGTTTGACCTGCTCGTGGATTACCGCGAGGCCGTGCTGTTCGTGACGGACTACGTGCGCCAGAATAAGCACCTCCTCTGCTGCGCCTACGACAGCATGGGGCGCGACGAGATGAAGCGGTTCTTCTACGCGGATTTTATCGACATCGCGCACCGGGTGATCGCCGACACGGAGCGGCAGCTCGGCGTGCAGGCCGAGCCGCAGTTCAAGGAATTTCTCGCCCGCTTCTACACGGAGGGCGTCGCCGGGCTGCTCATTGAGGAAATCACAGGTGATTGCTGCGGCGACCCGGAGCTTGCCGTGGCGTACCTTTCCCGCATATTGAAAGGCTCATTGCCGGGTGTGCTGGCAAATGCCGCTGCCAAATAAATCAACCGTTCACATCATCACGGTTTCTTCCATGACGCACGGAGCTTCCAGACTTCTTACATCATACCCGAAACGAGAGGGGGCAGGCTGTCGGCCTACCCCTTCTGCTTTTATATTCACTCATGTCCCCGATACTGTCTTTGCACTCAAGGTCGGCACGGCTTCCTTTCTCGGGAGGGCAACGAGGAATCCCGTTCCCTCCGCCGCACCGCTGCGGGCGGTAACAGTGCCGCCCAAGTTCTCCGCAAGCTGCTTGACGATGGCCAGTCCAAGGCCGTGACCGCCCACGGGGCTGCGGCTTTTATCGCCGCGATAGAAGCGGTCAAAGACATGGGGCAGCGTCTCGGGCGGGATGACCGATCCGTCGTTATGCACCGCGAGCCGCGCCTGACGCTTTGCGGCAGAGAGCGTTACGGTGACGCGCCCTCCGGCGGGTTCGTACTTGATGGCGTTCTCTATCAGGCCGGACGCGATGCGCTGCAGCGACTCCGCGCTGCCCGACACGGTGATATGCTCCGCAATCTCCGTTTCCAGTGTCACCTGCTTGTCATAGGCCACCGATTCAAGCTGCAAGACGGCCTTCTCCACCACGTCAGAAAAGTTGATCGGCACGGGTGAAATTTCGCTCCCTCGCTGGGCAGCGGACAAGGTCAGCATCTCGTCCACCAGCCGCTGCATCTGCCGCGCTGCCTGTCCCGTGCTGTCTATCCAACGTTTCAGACTGCCCACAGGTGCTTCCGGGTTTTCCAGCAGAATACTGTTGTTGGCGGCAATCACCGCCAGCGGCGTCTTCAAATCGTGGGACACATCCGCCACAAACTGCTTTTCCCGCACCACGGACTGCTCCATAGGCCGCACCGCCAATTTGGAAAGCCAAATACTCACCACCAAAAAGCACACCATGGCGCACAGCCACACCGCCGCCAGCGTCAAGCCCAAATTGGCCATGGAGCTGCCGATATACCCCGTGTCCGTCAGGGCGATGGCCTCCGCACCGCCGCTGCTGTCACGGTAGTAGATAAGGCCGTACTCATCCAATGTGCCGAAGCTCTCCTCCTGCGCGGCGATCACCGGGAGCACGCTCTCCAACGTCTCCTCGTCCAGCTCTGCGGCAGTGGAGACGACCTCCGCACTGTCGCTCTCCGGGTCATAGACCACGGCGGCAATGTCCTTGCGTCGGCTCGTCTGCACGGTGTCCTCCGCCTTTTGCGCGGGTGGGTCATCGACGGGCTGCGGCGCGCTCTCCGACGCCTGCGGTGCCTGCTCCGGGCGTGACGGCTGCGGCACATCGTCCGGGTTCTGCGCCGATGCGTCCGTCGGCGGTTCTGCCGTGTCAAATTCAGTCGGTCGGATGTTCTTTTCGGCAGGGACACCGGGTTCGCCGCCATCGGCAATCTGCGGTTCACCGCCCTGTATCGCGGGCTGCGTCTCGCCAACGGACATCATCCGCACCTCGCCCTCCCTCAATGGCAGCACCACCTCGGCAGCGGATACGGTCTCGGCCTCGGCCGCTTCTTCGCTGTCCGCCGTCTCCGCAGTGACTGTCCCCGCCGTCTCGGAGACGGCCTCGCCCGCTGTATCAGCCGTCCCATCCGCCGTTTCACCGGAGAGGGCGGTCAGAGGCTTCACCACCTGCGTCATGGTATCGTGCAGGCTGTCATAGTAGTCATGGTGCATATACACCGCCACCCCGGCGACCATCGCCGTCAGTACGATGCCGACCATCAGCATATTAAAAAGCACAAAGCGTCTGCGATAGGCTCTCATGCTTCCACCTCCAGCCGATAGCCGATTTTTTGCAGATTTCGAATGCCCACCTTTGACCCCAAATACCGCAGCTTCTTCCGCAAGAAAGAGATGTACGCCTCCACGCTGTTGTCCGTGGCCTCGGAGTCCAAGCCCCACGCACGGCCGATGATCACGTCCTTGGTGAAGGTCATGGACGGTTCACCCAGCAGCAGCCGCGCCACCTGAAACTCTTTGGGGCTTAACTGTACGCTGCTGCCGCCGCAGGAGAGCTGTGCCGTGTTCAGTGACAGTGTCACGTCCCCGAAGGATAACGCCTCCATCACCACCGCGCCCGTGCGGCGTGTCATGGCATTGACACGCGCCAACAGCTCCGCCGGATCAAAGGGCTTGGTGAGATAATCATCCGCTCCGGCATTAAGACCCGCCACGCGGTCGGGGACGGCGCTGCGGGCGGTCAGCATCAGCACCGGAACGGCGATCCCCTCCGTCCGAAGCTGCCGCACCACGGTGAAGCCGTCCAGCTTTGGCAGCATCACGTCCAACAGAAGCAGGTCGTAGGAAAAGTCTCGGGCATAGTCCAGTGCGGATTGGCCGTCCCCTACGACATCTGTGATGTGTCCGGTCTTTTTTAATATATGCTCCAGCGCGTTGGCCAGCGATACCTCGTCCTCCACAACCAAAATGTTCATGCGCACACGCTCCTTCATCTCTGTCTTTGGTGTCTATCATACGGGTGGTTCTTAAAAAGTGCTTAAAGACTTCTGAAAAAATTTGTGTTCTCGCTTTCAGAACTTTTTCAGAACGATCCGTATGATAAAAAGCACAACAAAGTTCACGGCGCACCGCCGCGGACGAAAAATGAAAGGAGTTTTCCCTATGATGAACAAGAAGAAAGTAATTTCGGCAATCTGTGCCTCCGCATTGACCGTCTCCGTGCTGGGTACCAGCCTCGTCAATGCCATCGCCGCCGACAAGGACGCCGAGCTTCTAAAGGGCAAGGTGGTGGACATCTCGGACACCACCGTCACCTTGGAGCTTGCCCCGCTGGACGCACCCGGTCAGAAAAATGACGGCATGGGGCAGCTTCCGCCCGCGAAGCCGGACGGCGAGGTATCCGATGACCTGACACCGCCCGCCAAGCCGGAAGGCGAGGAAACCGATGACCTGACACCGCCCGCAAAACCGGAGGGTAAGGAGAACGACACAAAGCAGCCGCCCGAGACCGAGTCCGTGGAGCTGGATGTCAGTGATGCTGCCATCACTGAGGACGGTGAGGATGCCTCCGCGACGGACATTGAGGTCGGCGATATGCTGACGGTGGAGCTGGACGAGGACGGCAACGTGGTCTCCGTGACCATCGACAATCTGCCCGCTATGGACGGCACGTTTGCCCCCGATGAAAAGCCCCTCCCCGACGACGGCTTGGATCCCAGCGAGAAGCCCGAACCCGCCGATGGTGATTTCACCCCGGAGGACAAGCCCCTGCCCGATGAGGACTTTGACCCCACGCAGAAACCCGATGAGGACGATATCTTTGCACCTAACGGCCAGCCCGCCGCGAACGGTCAGCCCGCGCCTGTTGGTCAGCCTGCTCAGGAAGCCGCCTGCGGCAGCTTCAACGGCGGTTTTAACGGTGGTACAGCACAGCCCGGCAACTCCGTGGCACAGCCCGGCAACTCCGTGGCACAGCCCGGCTTCGGTATGGCCCAGCCCCACTCCGGCATGGCACAATTCAATTTCAGCATGACCCCGGACAACGCGGCGATTTGAACGCTGCCATACACTATCTTAAATAAAAACATCACACCTCCGGCGCAAGCATCGCTTGCGCCGGAGGTCAGCGTGTCAAAAAAGTCTCGCAGAGTTTGCCGCCCGCAAAAATCAAGTTGCCTTTGCAAATCTCGCAGCCTCTTTCACACTTTGCCTAAATCCGCCCACTTTGCGCCGTTTATCCATAAGAGTTCCTTATAGCCAATCACATTCCCCTGTTTCACAAACGGTGGAAAAAAGGATAGAGTATATGTGTATACACAGAAGCTATACGAAGCAAGAAGGGAGATTGCCTATGAAGAAAACCAATCGCTGGCGTTATGCCGTTGTCGGCTGCGCCGTGCTGCTGATTTCGGGACTGGTGTACGCATGGAGCGTGCTGTCCGGCCCGATTGCGGCAGAATTCCCGCAGTGGAGTGCCGCCCACTTGTCCCTGACCTTCACCATCGTCATGAGCTTCTTCTGCCTCGGCGGCCTCGTGGGCGGCCTTATTTCCGGCAAGGTCAGCCCGAAGGTGTACCTTTGGGTGTCCGCCGCGCTGTTCTTGGCAGGCTTTCTGCTGACGGCCGAAATGCACTCACCGGCGACACTCTACATCGGCTTCGGCGTCGTCTGCGGCTTCGCATCGGGGCTATCGTACAACGCCGCGCTCGGCACGGTCGGCAAGTGGTTTCCCGACAAGGCCGGGCTGATCTCCGGCATCCTGCTGATGGGCTTCGGCCTGAGCAGCTTCATCGTCGGCAAGCTCTACCAGTCGCTCACGCCGGACACCGTTGGCACGTGGCGGCACAGCTTCGTGGTGCTGGGCATCGTGGCCGCCGTCGTCACGGCGCTCGGCGGCTTCCTGCTGGAAACGCCCGCCGCCGATTTTACACCTCCTGCGGCGGCACAGCGTAAGAAAACATACGTCAACCCCGTGGCAGCGGAGCTGGACACCGTGGCCATGCTCAAGACGCCGACCATGTGGCTCTACTACCTTTGGGCGGTGCTGCTGAGCGCCGCCGGGCTGGTGCTGGTGTCGCAAGCCAGCGGTATCGCCCGCGAGATCGGCGCGGACGTCTCCGCCGGGACAATCGCCACGGTGGTCGGCCTCATCTCCATCTTCAACGGCATTGGCCGCGTCCTCTTCGGCGGTATGTTCGACCGCTGCGGGCGCAGCCGCACGATGCAGACGGTCAACGCACTCTTCCTCGTCACCTCCGCCGTGCTGATCGCCGCACTGAAGCGCATGAGCTTCCCGCTGCTGATCATCGCGTTCATTCTCGGCGGCGTGTCCTACGGCGGCGTGACCCCGGCCAACGCGGCGTTCGTCAGCTCCTACTTCGGCATGAAGCATTATTCCCTCAACCTCTCCGTCGTGGTGACGAACCTGCTGTTCGCCTCGTTCGGCAGCACTGTCGCCGGGCTGCTCTACGACGCGACGCACAGCTACCTCAGCGCCTACCTGATGATCGCTGCGCTCGCGGTGGTAGGCATTTTCGTCTCGCTCGCCATCAGCCTGTGCGATAAGCGCACGCTTGCGCGCCGCGCCGCCGAAACGAGGGCGGACGCATGAGTGCCACACGCAATTACGTCCTCTTGGGCGAGGCCGGCTGCGGCAAGAGTGAGCTGGCCATCAATTTGGCACGTCACCTGCTGGACACGGGAACGCCCGTGGACCTCTTCGACCTCGACATGACGAAGCCGCTCTTCCGCACCCGCGAGCAGGCGGACAAGCTGACCGAGATGGGCATCCGTTTCTACTTTGAAGAGCAGAAGGCCGACGCACCCACCGTGGGCGGCGGTGTGCTGCGCTCACTCAAGGACGGCACGTGCTGCACGGTGCTGGACGTAGGCGGCGACTACATCGGCGCGCGGGCCATCGGCGGCTACGCGCCGCTTCTCAACCGCGAGGACACCGACATCCTCTACATCATCAACCCCTTCCGCCCGTGGGCGACGACGCCGGAGCGGGCGGGGCTGGTGCTGGGCGAGGTGCTGGGCGTGTCCCACCTCAAGGCGGAGCGTGTCCGTATGATCGGCAACCCCAACCTCGGCGGCACGACCTCGCTTGAGGACGTGCTGGAGGGCTATCGCCGCCTGACGGAGATGGTGGAACGGCTGGACGGGCTGTGCGTCCGGCAGCCGCTCTATGACGCGGTGCGCGAGGCCGTGAAGGTACCTGTATTCCCTATCGAAAGATATTTGGAATATCCGTGGAATCTGTAAAAACTTTGAAAAAGGAGACGCGATTATGGCAAAGGTAGAGATCGTGGCGGAACGCTGCAAGAGCTGCGGCTACTGCATCAGGTTCTGTCCCAAGCATGTGCTGGCGGTTGGCAAAAACGTCAACTCCAAGGGCTACGAGTATGTAGAACCCATCCACCCGGAGGATTGCGTCGGCTGCGCCATCTGTGCGAAGATGTGTCCCGACGGCGCGATCGACGTGTATAAGTAAGGAGGTACGAGCATGGCAAGAATTTTCATGAAGGGCTGCGAGGCCATCGCCGAAGCGGCCGTGCGGGCGGGCTGCCGCTTCTTCGCGGGCTACCCCATCACCCCGCAGAACGAGATCCCGGAGTATTTCGCCCGCCGTATGCCCGAGGTGGGCGGCACGTTCGTGCAGGGCGAGAGCGAGGTCGCATCCGTGAACATGGTCTACGGTGCGGCCTCCGCCGGCACACGCGCCATGACCTCCTCCAGCTCCTGCGGCATCGCGCTCAAAAGCGAGGGCATCAGCTACTGCGCGAGTGCCCGTATTCCCATGGTCTACTGCAACGTCCAGCGCGGCGGCCCCGGCGTGGGCGCGATCCAGCCCGCCCAGCAGGACTATCATCAGGCCACCAAGGCCAGCGGCAACGGCGGCTTCCGCATGATGGTGCTTGCACCCTCCACGGTACAGGAGGCGGTCGATCTGACGTACAAGGCGTTCGACTACGCCGACCGCGACCGCAACCCCGTGCTGGTGCTGGCCGACGGCGTCATCGGCACGATGATGGAGCCTGTCGAGCTGCCGGAGATGAAGTCCGACGCGGAGGTCGCCGCCCTCAAGGACGGCAAGAAGCCGTGGGCGTGCATCGGCCACGAGCTGGACTACGCCCACCGTTCATGGATTCAACCGGGCAACTGGTCCACCGCGGCCATGCAGCAGGCCAACGAGGACGCCGAGGCCATGTACCGCCGCTGGGCGCGGGAGGACGTGCAGGTAGAGGCATACCGCATGGAGGACGCGGAGATCGTCCTGACTGCCTACGGTATCTGCGGCCGTATTGCCGCCAACGCGGTCGATGTCCTGCGTGCGCAGGGCGTCAAGGCCGGGCTGATCCGTCCCATCACCGTCTATCCCTTCCCCTACGCCGCCTACGATACGATCGACTACGCCAAGTGCAAGGGCATCGTCAGCGTGGAGATGAGCATCCCCGCCCAGTTCGCCGACGATGTGAGAGCCGCCGTGAAGGAGCGCTGCGCCGTCACCACCTGCCTCTGCTCCGGCGGCAACATCATGAGCCGCGAGGCGGTGCTGGGCACCGTGAAGAACATAATGGAGGGCTGAATTATGGAAAAGATCTACACCCGTACCAAGACCATTCAGGCCGACAAGGTCTCCGGCTTCTGCCCCGGCTGTATGCACTCCACCGTCATCAAGCTCATCGGCGAGGTGCTGGAGGAGATGGGGCAGGTGCAAAGCACCGCCTGCGTGCTGGGCATCGGCTGCTGCGGCCTGCACATGGACTATATCGCCTACGACAACACCACCGCGCCGCATGGCCGTGCCTGCGCCGTGGCCACCGGCATCAAGCGCAGCAGCCCCGGCACGCTGGTGTATACCTATCAGGGCGACGGTGACTTGGCCTCCATCGGCCTTGCCGAGACGCTGAGCGCCGCCAACCGCGGCGAGAACTTCACCGTCATCTTCGTCAACAACGGCATTTACGGCATGACCGGCGGCCAGATGGCGCCGACCACGCTCATCGGCATGAAGGCCACCACCGCACCCAAGGGGCGCGACCCCAGGGAACACGGCTACCCCATGCATATGTGCGAGCTGATGAACCAGCTCACCGCGCCGTACTATCTCGAGCGCACGAGCTGCAACACCCCGGCCAACGTGGCCAAGACGAAGGCCGCCATCCGCAAGGCGTTTCAGAACCAGCTCGACGGCAAGGGCTTCTCCATGGTCGAGATCGTCACGAGCTGCCCGACCAACTGGGGACTTGAACCGCTGGCCGCGCTGGATTACATTGAAGAGAAGATGCTGCCCGAGTTCCCCTTGGGCGTCATCCGCGACAAGAGCAAGGAGGAGGCGTAACGATGGAACGGAATCTGATGGTCGCCGGCTTCGGCGGGCAGGGCGTGATGACGCTGGGCAAGTTCTTGGCCGAGGCCACCTGCGACAGTACGGACAAAAATGTCACCTTCTTCCCCTCCTACGGCGCGGAGCAGCGCGGCGGCACGGCCAACTGCTATGTAGTCATCTCCGACGAGAAGATCGGCGCACCGCTGGGCGACACGATGGACGACCTCATCGTCATGAACGGCCCGAGTCTCAACAAGTTCCTCTACAAGCTCGTCCCCGGCGGCACGCTGTATATCAACAGCTCCATCGTCACTGACGCCATCACCCGCAGCGACGTCAAGGTCGTGAAAGCCCCCGTCACGGAGCTGGCGCTCGAGCTGGGCAACAGCAAGGTGCTGAACATCATCATGCTGGGCGTCTACGTCGGCTATACGCAGGTCGTCCCCGCCGACGTGGTGTGGAACACCATCGAGCATAAGCTCGGCAAAAAGCCCGCCCTGCTGCCCCTGAACAAAAAAGCCTTCGACCTCGGCCTGAAGCTCGGTGCGGAGCAGCGGTAAAGGAAACGCTATCCGATAAACCCCTCGCAAGGGCGGACAACTCTGTCCGCCCTTGAAAAACACTTTTGATAAACCGTCGCAGGGCGCGCACCCGGGAGGGCAATCCGATCGGGAGGTGCGCAGCCCTCCCCCGGAGGCAAAAAACAAAAAAGAGAACGGCTTGCGCCGTTCTCTTTTTGGCTCTGTGAGTTTTTTTGCTTAGTGCTTCTTCTTGCCGACCCAAGCCATACCGGTCACGGACAGGATGGCGCTCACAGCGTAGATGCCGACACCCGCGTCAAACGTCGTCGCGGAGCTGGACTTCTTCACCGTGGTCGTGGTCGCGGAAGAACCGCCGTTGAGGTCGATATACGCACGGCTCGTGGACACCGTTTCGGTCTCAATCACGAACGTGGAGAAGTGGTTGGTTCTCCAGCTGAACGTTTTGTTGCTGTACCCGATACCGCCCATGCGCACATGTCCGCCGTTATCCGTGCAGTAGCACACGTACTGCTGACGGAAGCCGGGGGCGTCCTTCGGGACGGTCACGGTGATGTAGCCGTTGCTCTTGACAAAGACATTCTGCCCATTGACCGTGGCGGTGATCTCAAACTGCTGCTTGGTGGCACTCGGATTGCTCTCTGTGATCGTGATCTCGAGAGGATAGTGGCCGTTGACATCCGTGCCGGCCAGCACCGTGGCAAGTGCCTTCTTGTCGAGGGTCAGATCGGCCAAATTCGTTTTGATGGTGACCGTTTCAACTCCGCTGTCTTTCAGCTTGTCAGTCACAGTGGGAGCCACGGTGATCGCCGCGGCCTTGGCGCCGTCTGCATTGCTGCTGGTGGCGTCGATCGTTGCGGTCTTTTTGGTGTCGTCAACGGCTGCGCCATCCACCTTCACCTGAATCACACCGTTCTTCACTTCAGCAACAATGTTATTTTCGAATTCCTCGGTCTTTGTCCAACCGCAGGCTGTGCAGGTCAGCAGCTTTGTACCCTTTTTGTCATTCGTTGCCTCCTGGGTCACAACACCGGCGTCCCAAGTGTGATTTGCCTTGTGCTCTTGGGCTTTACACTCTGTGCAGGTGTACCAGTGCTGGTCTTTATCAGAGTCCATCATACCAGCAAGCTTGTGACCCGTGGCGAGCGTTTTCTTTTGAATTGTCTCCCACGCGTTGCAAATGGTGCAATGCTTACCCGCAGTCAAACCGTCCGTGGTGCAGGTGGCTTCCACGGCCGCATCGTCAGTCCAATTGTGCGCATCCGTCCACGAGTGAATCAGAGACACTTTAGTATCGCTATCCACCGTGTAGGTCATGTTCGTTCTGTTGATTTCCTTGGTGCCGCCCTCATCCGCATACAAGCGGCCGCAGTCAGTGCACTCCCAGTACGCGTCCATGCCGTTGGTTTGCTTTTCGCAGCTTGCCGCAACAGCCTCGTGCTTGGTCATTGTGTGCTCGCCGGTGGCCTCAATCTTTATGGTATACGTATGGCTTGTGTCGTTGCTGCACTGATAAACGACCCAGCCGTCTTTCAGCTCCGTAGCCGCTTGGTTTTTAACGACCTGATAGTTGTGACCCGTTGCCTCAAGCTCGAACATCTTGTCCTTTGCGTACACGTAGAAGGTTTTATCCTTGTCGGCATCGTTGATGGTGATGCCGTCCGCGTCCGTCACGTTGGTGTCGGGTTCATAGTAGTACGCCTTCTCGGTGTGAGGCTTGATGGTGTAGTACGCATCAAAGCCCTTTACCTCGCAGGTGGGCTCTTTTTTATCGACCTTAGTGATATCGCTTTTTGCCACAACATAGTAGCTGTTGTCGCCGTCCTTCACGACCGCGTAGCCGTCAGGAACGGTCTTGGCCACATTGTACTCGAACAAGCCGCCCGTGATGGTTAGCGTATCCGCAGCGGCAACCGTGCCGTAGTTGCTGGTGGCGCTCTTCTCATTGTACTTGGATTCGAACCCGGCCATTACCGCGCCGCCGTTCGTATACGTGCCGCCCGTGATGGTCAGCGTATACGCCGCATTCGCGGATGTATTCGTCGATGCGTCATCCGAAATGCCGACACGGGAATTGAAGTGGCCATTCGCAAGCGTCACCTTCGCGCCTACGTGTTGATACTGGCCGTTGTTCACGACGGCAACCGCGTAGCCGCGGGTCGAGTTACCCTCGTTGTTAGCATTGGTCTCACGGCCGATTTCGTAGTAGCCTGCACTGTTCTTGTAGTAAGACTTCGTCACGTTGATGGTGACATCCTGACCGTTCACGGTCACCTCACCGGCCTTGACCTCAATGCCGCTGTAGCCCCACAATGTTCCGCCCGTGATGATCATCTGGCCAATCTGCGGGTGGTAGATGGCCATCACCTGGCCGTTGATCTCGCCGCCCCGGATGGTGATCTCAGTGCCGTTCCCGGTGTTACTCGTGCTGGAGACGCCGAAGCCCGAGGTCGTAATCTTACCGCCGTTCATTGTAAACTTTGCGCCGGTCTTTACGCTGGTGACACTGCTGGTAGCCGTCAGGTTTTCGCCGGCCGTACCGCCGCTGACAAACACGCCGTAGCCGCAATAGCTTTTGCCCTCAGCGGCGTTCGCAGTGATCTCACCGCCCGTCAGGGTGAAGGAGGAAGTTTTGTCTGCCGCGCCGTCGATGTAAACGCCGTAAGAATCGTTCTTATAGTTGGTGTTGCCCGCAGCAACCTTGCCGCCCGTCATGGTGAAGGTAGAAGCACCTTTCACCCAAACGCCGACCACATTGGTGTTATCATCGGCCGTGGCGGTAAGCGTACCGCCCTCCACGGTCAACTCTGCCTTGTTGTCAAGCAGTACGGCAGCGGCGTTTGTTGCTTTCGCCACACCGTTGCTCACTGAAATGGAAACTTTTCCGGCCTTGTTGGAGCTACTGTCCTTCAGCGTCACTTTACCGCCGCTGATATTCAGTGCCGGGTAAATGAGCTTGTCGCTGCTACCAGCATTATCTTTATTTCTGGTGATGCTGTGACCGTTCAGATCAATGATAACGGTCTTATTCGTCAGCGCGACACTCCCAGTGACCGTCAGATCGCTCGTCAGTTTAATGGTGGTGACACCTGTCTCTGACAATGCAGAGGTAAGCGCGTTTGCGTCCGCGACTTCTTTCGTTCCGCTATCTGCCGCCAACGCCGTCGTCGGCAGCAGTGTCAGTGCCAGCACCAACGCCATGATGGTTGCTAACAACTTCTTCATTCCGTTTCCTCCTAATAAAAACAAATTTTTTTGGCTCACAGAGCCGGGTTGTTTCGGGCGAAGCCCGAAACAAGGGTGTATTTTTACTCCCTCTCCTTTGAGAGAGGGAGTAAGGTCATTATAGCATATTTGCCCGAATTGTCACGCGATTTTCGGAAGATTTTTACTTTTCGTCAGAACGCACATTTTTCGCGGGTCGCATTTGGCATTTTTGACGAGAATTGTTGGAGAAATCATGGGCTTGCGGGAGAGACGGGGCGCGGGACACGGATTTCCCCGCCGCTTCGCGCCCCGGAATGACAGGGCTTTTCTGCTTTTCTTTGTTTTCTCGTACTTTCTTTCCCGAAAGAAACGACCAAAGAACGGTTTAAGGAAAAGGGGGATTTCGAATTTCCCCCTTTTCCTTAAAAATTCTTTTCCCTTTGAAACGACCAAAGGGAGGGCTGCGGCCCTCCCTATTGGATTGTCTTCCCGG
>CAVGSO010000038.1:0-17332 GCA_963631875.1 Firmicutes bacterium CAG:341
AAAAAGAGAACGGCGCAAGCCGTTCTCTTTTTATGCAGAGGATGACAATTCCGCGCCGCAGCACCGTCACATTTCGCTGTACCGCGCCAAGAACTGCCGCGTCCGCTCCTGCTGCGGGTGGTCGATGACCTCCCGCGCCGCGCCCTGCTCGACGATGACGCCGCCGTCCATGAAGATGACCTGATCGGCTACGTCGCGGGCGAACGCCATCTCGTGTGTCACGATGATCATCGTGGTGTGCTGCTCGGCCAGAGAGCGGATGACGCGCAGCACCTCACCCGTCAGCTCCGGGTCGAGGGCGGAGGTCGGCTCGTCGAAGCACAGAATGTCCGGCTTCATCGCCAGCGCGCGGGCGATGGCCACGCGCTGCTGCTGCCCGCCGGAGAGCTGGTGCGGGTAGTTGTTCATGCGGCTTGAAAGCCCGATCTCATCGAGCAGCCGCTTGCCCTCGGCGATGATGGCCTCGCGGCGCTCGCCCGTCTTCTCCGACTTGGCCATCAGCTCCCGCGCCAGCGTCACGTTTTCCAGCGCCGTGTACTGCGGGAAGAGGTTGAAGCTCTGAAAGACCAGTCCGAAGTGCAGCCGCTTTCTGCGTATCTCGCTCTCGGCGCGGGTGGCCGGGTCGTCTGCGTCAAAGAGACGCTCGCCGCGCACGGAGATCACGCCCCGATCCGGCGTTTCCAAAAAGTTCAGGCAGCGCAGCAGCGTCGTCTTGCCGCTGCCGGACGAGCCGATGATGGACAGTGCCTGCCCCTCCTCCAAGGAGAAGCTGATGTCCTCCAAAACGCGGGTGTCGCCAAAGTGCTTTTCAATGTGCTGTACGTCCAAGATCGCCATGTGCGGCACCTCCTCAGCGGAAATAGTTGAGCTTGCGCTCGGTGAAGTTGAATAGAATGGTCAGCAGCCCCACGAACGCCAAATAGAACACGGCGGTGTAGAAGAGCGGCCAAATGATTCCCGCGGATTTCATGTACGCCTCGCCCGCCTTGATCAGCTCCGTCACGGCGATGATACGCGCAAGCGAGGTATCCTTCACGAGCGTGATGACCTCGTTGGACATCGGCGGGACGATGCGCTTGACCATTTGCAGCAGCGTGATCTTGAAGAAGATCTGCCGCTTCGTCATGCCCAGTACCTGCCCGGCCTCGCTCTGCCCGAGGGGGACGCTCTCGATGCCGCCCTTGTAGATGACGGCGAAGTAGCAGGCGTAGTTGATGACGAACGCCACGACGCACGCGGCCATGCGGCCGTCGGAGAAAAGACCCCAAATGTTGTTGTCGAACCACTTGCCCGGGCCGTAGAAGATAATGATGAGCTGGAGCATGAGCGGCGTGCCGCGGATGATCCACACGAGAATGTTAAAAAGCCAGCTTACGATCTTGCACCGACTGCGCAGGGCGAAGGCGATGAGAAGCCCCAGCGGCAGGGAGAACAGCAGCGTCAGGAAGAACAGCTTGAGAAGCTGCCCCATGCCCGCAAGCAGGGAGAGGGTGACCGTCCAAAACATGAAAAAACTCCTTCGTACCTCGTCTTATAGGCCGCCCGACGGCAGAGGACGCACGGTACGCCCTCTGCCGGGGAGACGGTCATGGTTCTATTTTCGCCGCGCGGCGGGTCACTTCGTGATGACGACCTGCGCGTTCTCGCAGTAGGCGTTGGTGCATTCCATAGCGGCCTTCACACCGTCGGTCAGCGTCATGCCGTTCCACACCACATCGATGTTCTTGCTGTCCAGCTCGTTGACCTTCATGTCCCAGTCGATGACGACGAACTGCACCTCAACGCCCAGCTTCTCCGCGACGAGCTTGGCCATGTCGGCGTCAAAGCCGATCCACTCGTCGTTCTCGTCCTTGTAGTCCATCGGGGCGAACTCGGTGATGCCGACGATCAGCGTCCCCTTGTCCTTGATGTACTGCACGTCGCTGCCGCTCTCGGAGGCGGTGAACTCGCTTGCGCTCTGCTCCAAGAGGGCTTCCTGCACGCCGTAGGCGGCGGCGAGCGTCTGCATCGTGCCGTCGGCATACGCCTCACCCATGACGCTGTTAATGAAGGAGGCCAAATCGCTGCCCTTGCGGCAGCCTACGCCGTAGAGCTCGGAGTTCAGCTTCTGATCCGTGACCTTCAGGTCGGGGTAGCTCGTCCCTTCGCCGACCATCGCGCCGGCCATCAGCAGGTCGATGATCGCGGCGTCGGACGTGCCGGAGGAGACCTCCATCAGCGCGTCGGCCTGAGAGCCGACGGAGACGACCTTGAAGCCGTTGGCAAGGGCGACCTCCTCACCCGCGCTGCCCGCCTCCACGGCGTAGGTCAGGGCGGAGGTGTCCGCGTCGGTGTCGGTATCTTCAGCAGTGGTGTTGTCATTCGTCTTGCTGCCGCAGGCCACCAAACTCAGTGCCATCACGAGCGCGAGCAGCATTGCCATCCATTTTTTCATGTTGTGTTCCTCACAGTCTGCGGCGTTTGCCGCGTTGATTTAGTATGTTAGCATTTTAGCACTTTAGCGCGATAATGTAAAGAAGCAAATAGGACGGATATTTCACAAAAATCGCCCCACATTTTTGTGCGCTTTGACGGTTTCATGCCGCACCGACCGATTTTCGGAGAAAAACTTGCCCTCACGCTACGATTTGAATTGAAGAACGCGCCGCTTTGCGCTATACTATACAGGTTAAAAGAGGAAGGAAGGGGATCACCCATGACCCTGCATGAGTATATAGACTCCATTAGAAAGAAGAAAGTCGCCGTTATCGGCATCGGTGTGAGCAATACGCCGCTCCTTGACCGTCTGCTCGACGAGGGGATTTCCGTCACCGCCTGCGACAAGCGCAAGCGCGAGGATATGGCTGCGCAGGCTGAGGACTTGGAGCGGCGCGGCTGCCGCCTCAAGCTCGGGGAGACGTATTTGGAGGGACTGGACGCGGACATCATCTTCCGCACGCCGGGACTTCGCCCCGACGTGCCGCAGCTTGCATCGGCGGTATCCGGCGGCGCGGAGCTGACGAGCGAGATGGAGGTCTTTTTCCGCGTCTGCCCCTGTCCCATCATCGCCGTTACCGGGTCGGACGGCAAGACGACGACCACCACCATCATCGCCGAGCTGCTGCGCGCGGCGGGGAAGACCGTGTGGCTCGGCGGGAACATCGGCCACCCGCTGCTGTGCGAGGCGGACGGGATGAAGCCGGAGGATTACGCCGTGCTGGAGCTTTCGAGCTTCCAACTCATGACTATGACGCAAAGCCCGCATATCGCCGTCGTTACCAACCTCGCGCCGAACCACTTGGACGTACACCGCGATATGGCGGAGTATGTCGCCGCCAAGGAGAACATCTTCCGTCACCAAAAAATCGGTGATATGGCCGTTTTCAACGCGGACAACGACATCACCGCCGAGCAGTCGCACCGCGCTGTCGGCCGCAGCCGCCGCTTCAGCCGTCAGGGTGAGGTCGCGGACGGCGTATTCCTGCGCGGGGACGACATCGTCTGCCGCAGCGCGGCAGGGGAGCGGGTCGTGCTTCACGCCTCGGACATCAAGCTCCCCGGCGTTCACAACGTGGAGAACTATATGGCGGCGATCTCCGCCGTGGACGGCCTCGTCCCGGACGAGACGATCCGGCACTTCGCCCGCGAGTTCGGCGGCGTGGAGCATCGCATCGAGCTGGTGCGCACCTATCGCGGTGTTCGCTATTACAACGACTCCATTGCCTCCAGCCCCTCGCGCACCATCGCGGGACTGCGCTCGTTCAAGGAGAAGGTCATCCTGATCGCCGGAGGCTATGACAAGCATATTCCCTTTACAGCCTTGGGTCCCGAGATCACCGCCCACGTCAGGCTGCTCATCCTCTGCGGCGCGACGGCGGAGAAGATACGTGCCGCCGTGGAGGCCGCGCCGGACTACCGTCCCGGCTGCCCGGAGATACTGGATGTGACGCCCTTTACCGCCGCCGTGGAGGCCGCCCGCGACCATGCCCGCCCCGGTGACGTGGTCACGCTGTCCCCGGCCTGCGCCGCCTTCGACCAGTTCAAGAACTTCGCCGAGCGCGGGCAATACTTCAAATCCATCGTCAACAGCTGGCAGGAATGAGGAAAAGCCGTCCCGTCATACACTCTCCCTGAGGGGAGGTGAGGGACGTGAGGCAGCTTCGCTACGTGCGCTTGAGCCGCCGCCAGCGGGTGTGGGTGTGGCTTGCCCTCGGACTGGGAACGGCGTTGACGCTCCTGTGTGTCATGCTCTTCCACCTGCGCCCGCTGCTCATCAGCTTGGCGACCGCCCGCTGCTCGAACACCGTCAACCGCATCGTCGTGGCGGCGGTGAACGATGCGGTGGAGAACGGCCACCTCGAATACGGCAAGCTCGTCTCCTTCGACAAGGACACGGAGGGGCGCGTGGCCGCGCTGCGCAGCGATATGGCGGCCTTCAACCGCTTGCAGACCGAGGTGGCGGAGGACGTACTGGCGCGGCTGGCGGAGGTGTCCGCCACAGAGCTGACCGTCCCGCTGGGGACGCTCACCGGCTCGCCGCTGCTGGCGGGACGCGGCCCGAAGCTCCACGTCAAAATGGAGACGCTCGGCTCGGCCAGTGCCAAATTCAGCGACCGCTTCCTCGCTGCCGGGATCAATCAGACGAAGCACCAGATACTATTGGAGGTGGACGTCTCCGTCAGCATTCTCCTGCCGGGCATCACCACCTACACCAAGGTCAGCAACGAGATCTCCGTCGCCGAGACGGTCATTGTCGGCGGTGTGCCGCAGACGTACACCTATTTCAGCACCACCGAGGATAAGATCGAGGACTACGCCGACGAATACATTATGAACAACGGATAAGAGGAGGGGTCGATGATGGACTACCGACAGGAAATGAAGGAACTGCGCGACACGCTCAACGCCCACGGCTACCGCTACTACGTGCTGGATGAACCCACCATCTCCGACTTTGAATACGACCATATGCTCCGCCGCTTGGAGGACTTGGAGGCGCTGTACCCCGAGGAAATCACGCCGGACTCGCCCACCCAGCGCGTGGGCGGGCAGACGCTGTCCGAATTTCAGCAGGTGCGCCACGCCGTGCCGCTGGAGAGCTTGCAGGACGTGTTCAACGACGACGAGGTCTGTCACTTTTTGGAGAAAATACCGCTGGAACACGCGGTGTACAGCGTCGAGCCGAAGGTGGACGGCCTCTCCGTGGCACTGGAATACCGCGACGGCGTGTTCGTCCGCGGCGCAACACGCGGCGACGGTCAGGTGGGCGAGGACGTGACCGAGAACCTGCGCACCATCCGTTCCATTCCCATGTCGCTGCCGGACAAGCTGCCCCGCCTCATCGTTCGCGGCGAGGTCTATATGTCCCGCGCCGTCTTCGAGGAGCTGAACGCCCGCCGCGAGGTCGAGGGCAAGCCCCTCATGGCCAACCCGCGCAACGCCGCCGCAGGCTCACTGCGTCAGCTCGACCCGAAGATCGCCGCGCAGCGGCGGCTCGACATCGCCGTGTTCAACCTCCAGCTTGCGGAGGGACGCAGCTTCACCACGCACACCGAGACGCTGGACTATCTGGCCTCGCAGCATTTCAAGGTCATCCCGCACAAGGCGCTGGAAACGCCCGATGACATTCTCGCGGAGATTGCCGCGCTCGGAGACGGGCGCGACCGCTTCCCCTTTGACATCGACGGTGCGGTCGTCAAGCTCGACGACCTGCACGACCGTGAGACGCTGGGCAGCACCGCCAAATTTCCCAAGTGGGCGATCGCCTACAAATACCCGCCGGAGACGAAGCAGACGCTGCTCAAGCGCATCGTGGTGCAGGTAGGCCGCACCGGGGTGCTGACACCCAAGGCTGAGCTCGCGCCGGTGCGCCTCGCCGGAACGACCGTCACATTTGCCACGCTGCACAATCAGGACTATATCACGCAAAAGGACGTCCGTGTCGGCGACACGGTGCTGGTGCGCAAGGCCGGGGAGATCATCCCGGAAATCGTGGAGGTCGTGATGGACAAGCGTCCCGCAGACGCTATCCCCTACGTCCTGCCGGATACCTGCCCGGTCTGCGGTGCGCCCGTCGTGCGCGATGAGGACGGCGCGGCGCTGCGCTGCACCGGGGCGGAGTGTCCCGCGCAGCTCCTGCGCAATCTCACGCACTTCGCCAGCCGGAACGCGATGGATATTGACGGTCTCGGCCCTGCCGTCATTCAGAGCCTCATTGAAAACGGCCTCCTGCACAACGCCGCCGACCTCTACGCCCTGCGCCCCGAGCAGCTTGAGCCGCTGGAGCGGATGGGCAAAAAATCCGCACAGAACGCGGTGGACGCGATCAATAAAAGCCGCGAAAACGACCTCTGGCGGCTCATCTTCGCCCTCGGCATTCGTCAGGTCGGAGAGAAGACCGCCAAGCAGCTCGCCCAGCATTTCCGCACCATGTCCGCCCTCCGCGCGGCCACGGAGGAGGCACTGGCCGCGCTGGACGACGTCGGCATCGTCACGGCGCAGAACATCCGCCAATGGATGACCAGCCCGCAGTCCATCGACCTTTTGCACCGATTGGAGGCCGCTGGGGTCAACATGACCTGTAAAGAGGAAATGCTTGACACTCGTTTTGCCGGAATGACCTTCGTCCTGACGGGCGCGTTGGAGAAGTTCACGCGCGACGAGGCCGGGGAGATGATTGAAAAGCGCGGCGGCAAGGCCGCGGGCTCGGTTTCCAAGAAAACCACCTACGTCGTGGCGGGCGAAAATGCGGGCAGCAAGCTGCAAAAGGCGCACGAGCTGAACATTCCCGTTCTCACGGAGGACGAGTTTTTAGCACTTTTACAGTGAGGAGGCCTACTCCCGTGACAGACCGGACCTTCACCCAGGTGAGGTGATTTGCTATTTTGACGAAAAACAGGGGCTATTTTGTGGCAAATGTTACAGAATAGTCCCTGTTTTCTTGACCTCGGCGCTGCATGATGCTATAATTTACCCTGTATTGATGCTTCGCCCGTTCGGCGAGGCGATTTGAGGAGGAAAGAGTAAAATGAGCAAGATCATGAAGATCTGCGACGGTAACGAGGCGGCGGCGTATGTCGCCTATGCGTTTTCTGAGGTCGCGGCCATCTATCCCATCACGCCGTCCAGCCCGATGGCGGAACACGCCGATGCGTGGTCGGCCAACGGCAGGAAGAACATCTTCGGTCAGACCGTCCGGCTCGTCGAGATGCAGTCCGAGGCCGGCGCCTGCGGCGCGTGTCACGGCGCGTTGGAGGCCGGTGCGCTGGCCACCAGCTTCACCGCCTCCCAAGGCCTGATGCTGATGATCCCGACCATGCACCGCATTTCCGGCGAGCGTCTGCCCGGTGTGCTGCACGTCGCGTCCCGCACCGTTGGCACACACGCATTCTCCATCTTCGGCGACCATTCCGACGTGATGAACTGCCGTCAGACGGGCTTTGCCATGCTTTCCAGCGGCAGTGTGCAGGAGATCATGGATTTGGCCGGGGTGGCGCACCTGAGCGCCATCAAGGCGCGTATCCCGTTCCTGCATTTCTTTGACGGCTTCCGCACCAGCCACGAAATTCAGAAGGTCGAGGCGTTGGAGTACGGCGACCTCGCCAAGCTGGTCGATCAGAATGCGCTGGCGGCCTTCCGCGCCAACGCTCTGAACCCGGAAGACCCGCGTATGCGCTCCCTCGTCGATAACCCCGACATCTACTTCCAGCTCCGCGAGTCGAACAACACGGCCTATGCCGAGCTGCCCGACATCGTGGAGCGCTACATGGCCGAGATCACGAAGCTGACGGGCCGCGAGTATCACCTCTTCAACTACTACGGTGCGCCCGATGCCGAGCGCGTCATCGTGGCGATGGGCAGCGTGGGCGGCTGCGCGCAGGAGGTCGTCAATTACCTCAACGGCAAGGGCGAGAAGGTCGGTTTCCTGCAAGTCCACCTCTTCCGTCCCTTCTCCCGCAAGCATCTGATGGCTGCCATGCCCAAGACGGTGAAGAAGGTCGCCGTTCTCGACCGCGTCAAGGAGATCGGTTCTATCGGAGAGCCGCTCTACGAGGACATCTGCGCCGCCTATATCAACGAGAGCGAGCGTCCCGCCATTTATGCCGGACGCTACGGCCTTTCCAGCAAGGACACCACGCCCGCGCAGCTCAAGGCCGTGTTCGATAACCTCCTGCTGGATGAGCCGAAGAATCATTTCACCATCGGCATCGTGGACGATGTGACCCACCTGTCGCTGCCCGTCGGTGCGCCGCTTCTGACCGAGCCGGAGGGGACGATCTCCTGCAAGTTCTGGGGGCTTGGGTCGGACGGTACGGTCGGCGCGAACAAGAACTCCATCAAGATCATCGGCGAGACGACCGATATGTACTGTCAGGCGTACTTCGAGTACGACACGAAGAAGTCCTTCGGCATCACCAAGAGCCACCTGCGCTTCGGCAAGAAGCCCATCAGCTCCACTTATTACGTCTCTAATGCCGACTTCATCGCCTGCCACAACCAGACGTACCTCACCAAATACGACATCATCCATGAGCTCAAGCCGCACGGCAGCTTCCTGCTCAACTGCGAGTGGTCAGAAAGTGAGCTGGAGCAGCACGTTCCCGGCGAAATTCTCAAGTATATCGCCGACAACGACATCAAGTTCTACATCATCGACGCGAACAAGGAGTCGCAGGCACTGGGACTCGGCAACCGCTCCAACATGGTGCTGCAAGCCGCGTTCTTCAAGCTGGCCAAGGTCATCCCCGTGGAGGACGCCGTGGCGCACATGAAGGCTGCCGTCAAGAAGACCTACGGCCTCAAGGGCGACAAGATTGTCAACATGAACATCGCCGCCGTGGACGCGGGCATCAACGCGCTCGTGGAGGTCAAGGTAAAGCCCGAGTGGACGAACCTGACGGGTGCGGCACTCAAGCCCGTCGATGAAAGCCTCCCCTACGTCATCAAGAACATCCTCGTCCCCATCAACGCGCAAAAGGGCGACGACCTGCCCGTCTCCGCCTTCAAGGGCATGGAGGACGGCACGATGCCGCTGGGTACATCCCGCTACGAAAAGCGCGGTATCGCCACCCATCTCCCGGTGTGGGACGCCGCCGAGTGCCTCCAGTGCAATATGTGTTCCTTCGTCTGCCCGCACGCCGTCATCCGCCCGTTCCTGCTCGATGCGGGCGAGGTCAAGGCCGCGCCCGTGGACATGACGCTCGTGGACGCCAAGGGCGCAGGGCTTGACGGCTTGAAGTACACGATGGGTGTCTCCACGCTCGACTGCACGAGCTGCGGCAGCTGCGTGGCCTCCTGCCCCAAGAGCGGCAAGGCGCTCAAGATGGTCGCCGCCCACGAGGTGTCGCTCGACCAGACCGACTGGAATTACCTCACCACCGTCACGGAGAAGACCGCCCGCGTGGACAAATTCACCCTCAAGGGCAGTCAGTTCAAGCAGCCGCTCGTCGAGTTCAACGGCGCGTGCGCCGGCTGCGGCGAGACGCCGTATATCAAGCTCCTGACCCAGCTCTTCGGCGACAAGATGTACCTCGCCAATGCCACGGGCTGCACACAGGCGTGGGGCGCGGCCATGCCGTGCGTGCCGTACTGCAAGAACGCTGAGGGCAAGGGTGTCGCGTGGTCGAACTCCCTCTTTGAAAACAATGCCGAGTTCTCCTACGGTATGTGCCTCGCCGTCAAGCAGCTTCGCGACTGCGCTACCGGGTACGTCAAGGAGCTGAACGAGCTGACGAAGGACGCCGCGCTCAAGGCCGCCATAGCGAAGTTCCTCGAGACGTATGACGACCTCGACGCCTCCACGCCCGCTGCCGCCGAGCTGGTGGCACTGCTCGAAAAGAGTAAGCTCTCCGCCGAGGAGCAGAAGCTCGCGCAGGAGGTCCTCAAGCGCAAACATGACCTCTCCAAGAAGACCATGTGGATGTATGGCGGCGACGGCTGGGCGTATGACATCGGCTACGGCGGCCTTGACCACGTCTTCGCCATGGGCGAGGATGTGAACGTCCTGCTCGTGGACACCGAGGTCTACTCCAACACCGGCGGTCAGTCCTCCAAGGCTACGCCCGTGGGCGCGGTGGCGCAGTTCCAAGCCAGCGGCAAGAAGACGAAGAAGAAGGACCTCGGTATGCTGATGATGACCTACGACAACGTCTACGTGGCGCAATGCTCCATGGGCGCGAACCCCAACCAGCTCATCAAGGCCATCCGCGAGGCCGAGGCGCACAAGGGGCCGTCCATCGTCATCTGCTACGCGCCGTGCATCAACCACGGCATCAAGAAGGGCATGAACAACGTCCAGCAGGAGATGAAGGACGCCGTCAACTCCGGTTACTGGAATCTGTACCGTTTTAGCCCCGAGACAAAGACCTTCACGCTCGACAGCAAAGAGCCGACCATGCCGCTGTACGACTTCATGAAGGGCGAGGTGCGCTACGCCTCGTTGGAGCTGAGCTTCCCGGAGAACGCCAAGGTGCTGTTCGCCGAGGCGGAGGAAGCCGCCAAGGAGAAGTACGAAAGCTACAAACGCCGCGCCGAGAAATAAGGCACGGGAGAGAAGAATTAGAAGAGCGCAGGGCAGGCCGATGGCCTGCCCTGCTGCTTGTGCTATATCTAAGATTGCGCCTTCCTCCGCTTCTCCTCATAAAACGTATTCACCACGTACAAAATCACGCCCGCCCAAATGAAGAGGAAGCTCACGAGCTTCTCTCGCGTCAAGGTCTCTCCCATGATTGCGCCGCAGACAATAGCGAGCGAGGGACTGATGTACTGGCAGATCCCGGTCGTCATCAGCGGCAGGTTGCGCACGCCGACGGAGTAGAACACCATCGGCAGCCCGGTCACGATACCGCCGCCGATCATCATGAGCTGCTTGAGCGGGGTCATCGCGCCGAGGCCGTTGTCGCCCATGCGGAAGAAAAGTACAAAGAGGAACGCGACCGGGAGCATCATCAGAATTTCCGCCGCGGTCGAGACGATGGAGTCGATGGTGAGCGTCTTCTTGAGGGCGGCGTAGACAGCGAACATCAGGGACAGTGCGATGGTCACATAGGGAACACCGCCGAAGCCCGAGGTGGAGAGGACGATACCGATGACCACGACGGCGATGATGACCAAATGCCGCCACGTCAGCTTCTCCTTGAAAATGACCGCGCCGAGGGCGAAAACCACCAGCGGCTCGATGTAGTAGCCGAGGCTGCATTCCAGCACGCGGCCGTTCTGCACCGCCCAGAGGTAGACGAGCCAGTCGCCGAAGAGCATGACGGAGGCGGGGATCTCGCGCTTCAGGACGCTCTTGTCCCGGAACACCGCCCATAAAAGCGGCAGCTTGCCCTGCGCCCAAAGAATGCACAGACAGCAGGCGGCGGCCCACACGATACGGCAGGCCATGAGGAAAAAGGTGTCGATCTCGCCGCACAGCACCGTGCAGAGATACCAGTAGAGCGGCTGAAAGCCCCAAATAAAAAAGCAGACCGCCATCGCGGAAAGCCCCTTGCGATAATTTACCGTCTGCATAGCAGATGCCTCGCTTTCGGGCTGAAAATCGGAGAAAAAACCCATTTACAGCCGGGAATGACTATGATATGATGTACGTAATGATACCATTTGTGCCGTAAAATGGCAAGGATTTTTTCCGGGAAAAGGAGGGCCTATGCTGCTTTTTGACATGGACGGAACGCTGCTCGACTCCAACGGCGTGTGGAAAGAGGTAGACACGGCCTTTTTGGCCAAGCGCGGCTTCCCCTACACGAAGGACTACTACGAGGGCGTGGCGCACACCATCTTCCCGCTGGCGGCGAAATTCACGAAGGCCTTCTGCGGTCTCAGCGAGACGGAGGAGGAAATCATGGCCGAGTGGATGGAGATGGCGGGCGACCTCTACGCCACAGATGTGCCGGCCAAGCCCGGCGTGGTCGAGTTTTTGGACGAAATGCGCGGTAGGGGAGAGCGCATGGCCGTCGTCACCAGTGCCGTCCCCATCCACTGCACGTCCGCGCTGGCGCATTTGAAGTTAGACCGCTATTTCGAGCGCGTCTTTTTCGCGCAGGAGCTGGGACTTGAGAAAAAGGAGGCCGAGCTTTGGCGCACGGTGGCGCGGGCGCTTGGTGTATCGCCGGAGTCGTGCGTCGTCTTCGACGACTCCGTGGAGGCCTGCCGCGGCGCAAAGGCCGCCGGGATGAAGGCCGTGGGCGTCCACGACCGCTATTTCGCCGGGACGGAGGGCGACATGAAGACCCTCTGCGACCGCTATATCACCGATTGGCGCGAGCTGCTGACGCACTGAACCGTCAAAAGCTCCCGATGGGGATCGAGCCGTCGTCCTGTCCCTTTTGAATGGCCTTTATTTGAATGTAGTACCCCTTGCCGCCGCCCATGTCCACGTGGACGCGGTCGCCGACCTTCGCACCCATCACGGCGTGTCCCACCGGGGACTCCTTGCTGATCCAGCCCTTGAGCGCGTCTTGGCGCAGCGTGGTGACGAGCGTGATGGTACGGCTCTTGTTCAGGTTCTCCATGAAGATCTCCACCACGTCGTACAGACCCGCGCCGCCCGTCGGCGCGGTGTCGTCAATGATCTTGGCGGTTTTGATCATCCGCTGCAAGTAGCGCACGCGCGCGTCGTTGCGGTTCTTCTCCTGCTTGGCGCACTTATATTCAAAGTTCTCGCTCAGATCGCCGAACGCCCGCGCCGTCTGCACGTCCTCGATGAGCTTGGGACGCAGCGTTTGAACGCGGTAGTCGATCTCCTCCTGCATTTTTTGCAGGTCACTGCGGGTCAGTTCGTCATACATGGTCGTATTCCTCCAATATCTCCGCCAGCCGCTCCAACGCGGCTGGCCATTTTTTTAGGTCAATGCCCGTATAGTTCACCACGAGGACGTGCGGCGGGGAGGCCGCACTGTCGCGGTAGTAATCAGAAAGCATGGCAAGGTGTATGCCTTTACACTCTGCGCGGCGGCGCAGCACGTTGTCCGGCGGTGCGCCGTCCAGCCGCAGCAGGAAATGCAGCCCTGCATCCTGCTCGGTGATGTGGGCGCGTCGCGCCAAAGCCCCGCCTCGCAGCGCGTCGATGACCGCGTCTCGCTTCTGGTGATACCGCTTGCGCATACGGTTGAGGTGCTTTTCGTAGCTGCCGCCGGAGATGAACTGCGCGAGCGTGTACTGCTCGAAGGCGGAGACGGTGCAGGCGTAAAACCCCAGCTTCTTCCGAAACGCACGCAGCAGCGGCGGCGGCAGTACCATGAAGCTGATACGGATGGACGGCGCGATGGTCTTTGAAAACGTATTGAGGTAAATGACGTGCTGCCCGCCGTCGATGGAAAAGAGCGTCGGGATAGGCCGCCCGGCGAAGCGGAACTCGCTGTCGTAGTCGTCCTCCAAAATGCACCGTCCCGGAACCTCCCGCGCCCACGAAAGAAGCTGCTGGCGGCGGGCGATGGGCATGACCAGCCCGGTGGGGTAGTGGTGGCTGGGGGAGATATGCACCACGTCGGCGCGGCACGCGCGCAGCGCGGTGACGGACAGCCCCTCCGCGTCCAGCGGCACGTAGGCCACATCGGCGCGGTTGCTGCGGTAGATGCGGGCGATTTTGCCGTAGCCGGGATCCTCCACGGCGTAGCACCGCTCCTGCCCGAGAAGCTGCACAAGGAGACTGTACAGCACCTCCGTCCCCGCGCCGACAATGATCTGCTCGGCGGAGACGTCCATCCCCCGGAACTGCCGCAGATGCCCGGCGATCGCGCGGCGCAGCGCTGCTGCGCCCTGCGGCGGCGTGGGGCGGAGCAGCCCCGTCCCCTGCTCCAAGATGGTGCGCCGCATGAGCCGCGCCCAAACGGTAAAGGGGAAGTCCTCGGCGGAGATGGAGTTGGTCACGAGGTCGAGAAACCAGCGTGGCTCCTCCGTCTCGGCGGCGGCAGCGGCGGTTGGTGGCGCGGCGGCGAGCGGCGGCTGCACGGAGGCGACGAAGTAGCCCTTTTTCTCCACCCCGGTCAGGTACCCCTCGGCCATGAGCTGCTCGTAGGCGGTCTTGACCGTGGTGACGCTCACCTCAAGGTGCGCGGCGAGGGCGCGCTTGGACGGCAGCTTTGTCCCGCCGGGGAGACGACCCGAGAGAATGTCGGCCTTGACGGCGCGGTAGAGCTGCTCGTAGAGGCTGACGCCCGTGTTTTTCGTGAGGGTATAGGTAAGCATAACGCCTCCATCTGGTATGGATAAGAAAAATCAAAATGGTTATTTTAATCATACCAGTTGCTACTATAATACAAATCAGGAAAAAAAGCAAGGGGCGTGACGGCGATGTCTGACAAGAAATTACGGTACATGGTGACGGCGGCGGTGATGGCCGCGCTGACCTTCGTGGCGACCACGGTGGTGCGCATCCCCGCGCCCACGGGCGGCTACGTCCACTTGGGCGACGGGCTGGTGCTGCTGTGCGGCTGGGTGTTAGGCCCGTGGTGGGGCGGCGCGGCCGCCGGGCTGGGGTCAATGCTCGTCGATCTCTTGGGCGGCTACGCAAGCTTCGTACCGGGGACGCTCGTCATCAAGTTTCTGGACGCGATGGCGGCGGCGCTCGTGGCGCGTTCGCTGGGGCGCAAGACCTGCGGCTACGTGCTGGGCGGCCTTG
The DNA here is from genome assembly GCA_963631875.1 of Firmicutes bacterium CAG:341. Classification (GTDB taxonomy): domain Bacteria; phylum Bacillota; class Clostridia; order Oscillospirales; family Oscillospiraceae; genus Vescimonas. The sequence continues at coordinate 14,600 of CAVGSO010000038.1, forward strand.
TCGGTGAGGTCATCATGGTGGCGGGCTACTTCGCCTATGAGGCCGTGGCACTGCGCCTCGGCGTGGGCGCACTCGCCGGCGTCGCGGCCAATCTCGGACAGGGCGCGGTGGGGCTGGTTGTCGGACTGGCACTGCTGGGGCTGCTCAAAGGCAGCAAGGCACTGGACAAGCTCGCCGTCAAGTGGTAAAATGGATACAGAAAGGATAGGTGTGGCGTATGGCAGGGATCGTACATGAGGTAGAGGATCGCGATTTGCTGGACGAGGTGCGCCGCCAGTCGGCGAACGCGGCCAAGGAGTTGGTCGAGGCGGCACATTTGCGCAAGGGGCAGATCGTCGTGGTCGGGTGCAGCACCAGTGAGGTGGTCGGCCGAAAGGTGGGGAGCTGGTCCACGCCGGAGGTCGCCAAGGCAATCTTCGAGGGGCTGCACAGTGTCTTCGCGCCGCTGGGCGTATATCTTGCGGCGCAGTGCTGCGAGCATCTCAACCGTGCCATCATCACGGAGCATGAGGCCGTGCCGGGGCTGGACATCGTGAACGTCGTGCCGCAGCCCAAGGCGGGCAGTTCGTTCGCCACGGCGGTCTATGAGGCCTGCGATCACCCGGTCGCCGTCGAGGAGATCAAAGCGGACGCGGGGCTGGACATCGGCGGAACGCTGATCGGGATGCATCTGAAGAAGGTGGCCGTCCCGGTGCGTCTGGAACAGAACCACATCGGCGAGGCGATTTTGCTGGCGGCGCGGACAAGGCCGAAATTCATCGGCGGCGAGCGGGCGCACTACGACGAGACGCTTAAGGACGGCTACCCCGAATTTTGAAAAATGCCCCAATAACGGCAAAGGAATTGCCCACGGCAAAGCCGTGGGCAATTCCTTTGTTCTATCGTCTGCCTCTCGGGACGGTAAACCCGAAAACGAGGCCGCACAGGCCGCCCACGATGTGCGTGATCTGCGAAATATTGTCCTGCTTGAAAAGCCCGTCCATGATCTCGCCGCCCAAATAGAAGATGACCACGAGAATGAGGGTGACAGGTATTTCCCCTTTACGCATGGCGGTAAACGAGGACAAGACGATCATCATGAACACCACGCCGCTCGCACCCAGCAGCACCGTGTGCGGGAAGAAGATAAAATTCACAAGCCCCGTGACCACCGCCGTCACGGCGATGAGCCACACCATCGTGCCGCCGCCGTACTTTTCCTCCAGCCCCGGCCCGACCAGCAGCAGAAGAAGCATATTGCCCATGTAATGCTCGTACCCGGAGTGACCCAGCACGTGGCCGAAGAAGCGGACGTAGGTCAGCGGGTCGGCAAGGGAGGAACGGTACACGGAAAAATACTGCGTGGTGGTCGCGCCGTTCGTCCACTGGCCGAGCAGGAGTGCGATAAAGCTCAACAGCGCAAAGGTCAAAATAACGGGCGCGTTGAAGCGAATAACGATTTTTTTCAAGTCGGATCCCTCTTTTCAAATGCATTCGAGGGGAGTATACTATATTTCCGGGAAAAAGTAAAGGGAGGCGCGAAAGATGAAAAAATGGCTCAAACGGCTGCTGTGCGCCGTGGCGGCGCTGGCCGTGCTGGCACTTGGCTATGTAGCGTATGTATTTCTCGACTATCACCGACTCGGCGACATGGATCTGACGCCGAGCAATGCATCGGAATCGGATGCGGAGCTGCGCACGGGGGAGACGTACACCGCGCTCTCCTACAACATCGGCTTCGGGGCTTACGAGGCGGACTACGGCTTCTTCATGGACGGCGGCACGGAATCCCGCGCGTGGAGCGAGGAGCGCCTCGCCGCCAATATGGACAAGATCACCGCACTGTTGCAGGCGCGGCAGGCGGACTTCTATCTCCTGCAGGAGGTGGACATCGGCGCGACCCGCACCTATCAGATGGACGAGCGGGCGCTGCTGTGTGCATCTTTTAAAGACAAGAGCAGCGTTTTTGCGCAAAATTACGACTCGCCCTATCTCCTGTACCCGTTGAATAGTCCCCACGGCGCGTCAAAATCGGGGCTGCTGACGTTCTCCCGCGCGGATATTACGGCGGCCAAGCGCGTGGAGCTGCCCGTGGAGCGCGGCGTTATGAAAATTCTCGACCTTGACCGCTGCTACAGCGTCAGCCGTATCGCGGTCGAGGGCGGCGGCGAGCTGGTGCTGTATAACCTGCACCTGTCGGCCTACACGAGCGACGGCACGATCGCCACGGAGCAGCTCTCGCTGCTGCTGGCGGATATGCAGGCGGAGTATGAGGCGGGCAACTGGTGCGTGGCCGGCGGCGACTTCAACAAGGACCTGCTGGGCGACTCCTCCGTCTACTTCGGCGAGGCGGACAGGGAATACTCGTGGGCGCAGCCGCTCCCGGAGGGGGTGTTCGACGGCACGGACATCCGCCTCATCGCACCGCTGGATGAGAATGACCCGACACCCTCCTGCCGCAACGCGGACGGCGCATACCACGAGGGGCAGTACGTCCTGACGGTGGACGGCTTCTTGGTGTCGAAAAACGTCGCTGTCTCCGAGTCATCGGTGCTTGACACGAGCTTTGCCTACTCTGACCACAACCCGGTGGAGATGAAATTCTCGCTCAATGCATGACCTCGTAACCGTTAAATGTTCGACACCCTACCTTGTGCATCTCGCCGTGTTTTGGCTCTTCGCGAGACGATAAGCCCACAGATGTCGAACGATGTCGAAAATTATTTTTTCAATTCGACAAAATCCCCCTTGCAA
>CAVGSO010000039.1:0-17060 GCA_963631875.1 Firmicutes bacterium CAG:341
TTTTTAGCGTCTCAAGAAACCTCCGCCCTTGACGGCGGCGGGAAAATACGCTACACTATCCGCTGTGAGTCTTTGACAAGAGGTGCGCTATGAAACAGATCAGGACAATGACGCTGGCCTTCACCTACGTGGGCTGCTTTTTGGGCGCGGGGTTCATCTCCGGGCAGGAGCTGTGGCAGTTTTTCGGCAGCTTCGGGAATTGGGGCTACGTGGGCTTCGCCCTCGCGGCGGTGCTGTTCACGGTCATCGGCATCCTGTTCATCCGCTTGACGCAGATGACCCAATGCGCCGACATGGGCAAGCTGCTCGTGCCGTGGGACGTGGCGTGGCTGCGCACCGCCTCGGGCGCGGTGGGTGCGTTGTTCCTCTTTTTCGTGGTTGTGTCGATGTCGGCGGGTGTCGGCGCAATGCTCTCTCAGCTTTTCGAGTTGCCCGCGTGGCTGGGCAGCGCGCTGCTGATGGCATCGGTCTTCTGCGTCGCGCTGCTGGGTGTGGGCGGGATGGTGGACGCCTTTTCGGTCATGATCCCCATCCTCGTGCTGGCGACGCTCGGCTTCGCTGTGGCCTCATGGTGTACGTTCGGCACGGAGAACATTTTCGCCCTGCAATACACCAACACGAACCCGCTCATGCCGAATTGGCTCGTGGCGACGATGACGTTCGTGGCCTACAACATCTTGGGCGGCATCGGCATCATGTCCCCGGTGGGGCAGTACGTCCGCGAGAAAAAGCACATCTACGCCGGGATCGCGCTGGCCGGGGGAATGCTCCTGCTGGTCGCGGGCAGCATTCTCACGAGCCTCGCCGCCTACCCTGCCGCCGTGGCCGCAGCGCTGCCGATGGTGGCACTGGCCTCCGAGCTGAACGGCGTGCTGGCGACGATTTACGGGATCATGCTGCTTGTGGCGATGTTCTGCAACGCGCTGGCCAGTCTGGTGGGACTGAGCAGCTATCTGGAGCTGCGCGTTCCCTTCGTCCGTGCGCACCACACGAGCGTGCTGGCCGTCATATGCGTCTTGGGCTGGTGCGCGAGTTTGCTGGGCTTTGCGGAGATCATCAGCGTGATCTATCCGATTTTCGGCTATATCAGCCTCGTGTTCCTCGTCTTCATGGTCATCCACTTTTTCCGGGCGCGAAAGCAGGAAAATAGGGCGGCGTGACGCCGTTTTGTGTCAAAAAATGCTCCTTCGATATGCATCGGGGGAGCTTTTTTGTTCGCTTTGAGGGGCGGAAAGCGACCGCTTTTTTCCGCTACGCGCCTTATAATGGAGACAAGCGAGGTGAGAGGGATGACGGTGGTGTATCTCGACCGCGTGTGGCTGATGAACACGGCGGTGGATTATCTGCTCCTGCTGGCCACGGCGCACCTCTCCGGCTTGCCGCTGCGGCGCGTTCGGCTGGGGCTGTGCGCCTGCGCCGGAGGGCTGTACGCCGCGGCGGTATTTTTGCCGGGGCTGTCGTTGCTCGCCCATCCCATCTGCCGGGCGGCGGCGGGCGCGATGATCGCGCTGGCGGCGTTTCGCGGCAGCGGGCGGCAGACGGCACTCTTTTTCCTGCTCTCTGGCGCGTTCGCGGGCGTCGTGCTGGCATTGTGCGGCGAGGCTGCGGGCTATCCCGCGCTGCTGCTGGCCGCCGGAAGTATCTACGCCGCGCTGCGTCTGCTCTTCGGTCAGGCGGCGCGGCACGGAGGAGGTGAGCTATTGCACATTACGATCGTGATCAACGGGCGGCGGAAAACCGTCACGGCACTGCGCGACACGGGCAGCACGCTGCGCGACCCGGTCAGCGGACGGGCGGCTCTCGTGCTGGAGCGGCGGGCGGCGGAGGACCTTTGGCCGCGGGAAATGGCACAGGTGCTTGCGCTGCCGCTGCCGCCGGAGGAGAAAATGGCGCGGCTCTACCGCTGCGGCTGTCCCCTCCACGTCACACTGCTGCCCTTTCGCGCCGTGGGAACGGAGGGCGGGCTGCTGCTGGCGGTACGGAGCGACTACATAGAGGTCGAGGGAAAGCGGTTCGAGAGGACGCCTGTCGCGCTGTCGGAGCAGTCCCTCAGCGACGGCGGCGGGTATCATGCCCTGTGGGGCGGGGAGGAGGCAGATCATGCTCAGGGAGACGTTCATACGCCTGTTGGTGTGGCTTCGCAGGATCGGCAGGCCGGATAAAGTCATGTATATCGGCGGGAGCGATACGCTGCCGCCGCCGCTGCCCCGAAATGAGGAGGCGGAGATGCTTCGGCGGCTGGACGAGGGGGAGTTCGACGTTCGGCAGATCCTCATCGAGCGCAATCTGCGGCTCGTGGTCTATATCGCCCGCCGCTTTGAAAATACGGGCATCAATTTAGAGGATTTGATTTCCATCGGCACGATCGGGCTGATCAAGGCCATCAACACCTTTCGCACGGACAAGAATATCAAGCTGGCGACCTACGCCTCGCGGTGCATTGAAAACGAAATTTTGATGTACCTGCGCAAGAACAGCGCCCAGCGCACGGAGGTGAGCTTTGACGAGCCGCTGAACACCGATTGGGACGGCAAGGAGCTGCTGCTCAGTGACGTGCTGGGGACGGACGGCGACGTGGTCATGCGCCCCATCGAGGCGGACGTGGATCGGCAGCTCCTGCGGACAGCGGTTTCACACCTGAGCCAGCGGGAGCGCGACATCATTACGCTGCGCTTCGGCCTCGGCGGCGTCAAGGAGCTGACGCAGAAGGAGGTCGCGGAGCAGCTCGGGATCTCGCAGTCGTATATCTCGCGCCTTGAAAAGCGGATCATGGCGAGGCTGAAACGAGAGCTGCAAAAAATGGCGTGAGGGAATGGATGTGAAGTGGGAACGCTTTACATAGGCGGAGGGATCGTCATGAGGGACGTCGAGGACGCCGTCCCCTACAAACTGCGTATCGTTGCCCATTTTACGCGGCGTGGGTGAGGGCAAGCCGCCCTACGATGGTTTATTGATGGCATTTTCCAAGGGCCGGACAGAAGTCGTCCGCTCCTGCGAAATAAGCAGCAGAAAACGAGCTGTGAAGCGAAACTACTTCACAACTCGTTTTTATCATGTCACGTTTTGTTTTATTGCAGCGACAGCGGGGCGGGGCGGTTGACGACCATCATGTTGTAGTAGCGCAGCAGGTGGAAATCGTCCTTATCGAGCTTGACCGTTTCGAGCAGGCGGTCGCCCTCCTCCAAGGGTTCTTTCGAGATCAGCGCCTTGAGCGCGATGGGCGCGAAGAACGGGGAAGAGCCGATGCCTGACACAAGCCCCACAGCGGGGACGCGGTTTTGCAGCGGGTTGAGCATACAGATGTAGAGCTTCTCCGCCTCGTTGATTTGGTTGGTCAGCACCATGTGGGTGATGGTGTCGTAGGCCTTCATCTCCCCGGTGAAGAGGTGCTGGCAGTGTTCGGGGTCGGAGAAGGAGACAACACCCGCGTAGAGTGTCACGTCGATGCCCTCATGGTCGGTGGCGTGGGAGAATCGCAGCAGGGAGCGGGTCATCTGGCGCACGCGGCCGTCGTAGTAGTACATATAGGCCAGCGATTGGTTGAAGTAGTTGCTCTTGGGCAGGGTCGGCTCGGCGCGGAACATGGGCGGCTGGTAGTCGATGAAGCACTTGAGGTCGATGTCCAACGCCTGAGAGATCTCGTAGAGCGTCTCGATGTCGATGGTGATTGCGCCGTTTTCGTACTTGGACAGTGTCGCCTTACTCTTGTTGATCATCGCCGAAAACTGTTCAATGGTATAGCCGCGGCTTTTACGGTATTTTTTGATGCGCTGACCCACGAAGTAAGAAAAGGAACTCATGAGCGACACCTCCTTGTAAATTACGGCAGCGTGCGACATTCGCCGTTTCATAGATGATACCAAACGTTTGGTAGGAAGTCAACATTTAATTTCAATGCAAGAAACATTTCTCGGATTTCATCTACTTCTAATAAACCGACGGAGGGAAATTTGTTCTTTTTGACATTTTACGCCTACGGCGGGGGAGTTTTTCTCGTTGGAAGAAAGCGAAAGGGGAGGAAGGAGGCAGATCCATTCGCAATGACAGGGCGGACAGAGTTGTCCGCCCCTGTCGGGTTAGGGCTTGCGGTGGAATTTGCTTACCGTCCGGTCATGGCGGTCATGACCTCAAATTCCTCCGGGTTAAGGGTTTTGGTCATGGCCAGCCCTTCGTCGATGTCCACGTTGACGATCTGCTCGCCGGAGGCGCAGACGATGCGGTTGCTCGCGCCGGAGGCCAGCAGGCGCACCGCCTCGTAACCCATGCGGGTGGCAGTGACGCGGTCCTTGGCGGAGGGCGTGCCGCCGCGCTGGATGTGACCCAAGATGGTGACGCGGGGGTCAAGCCCCAGCTCGTTTTGTATCTGCTCGCCGACGGCCATGCCGCTGGCCGCGCCCTCGGCGACGACGATCATGAAATTCGTCTTGCCGCTCAGGCGGGCGTGGCGTATTTTCTCCGCGACGTGCTTTTCAAAGTCGAAGGGACGCTCCGGGACGAGCACCGCCGTTGCGCCGACGGCCACGCCGACGTAGAGCGCGAGGTAGCCGGCACGGTGGCCCATGACCTCAACGACGGAGCAGCGTTCGTGGGACTGCATGGTGTCGCGCAGCTTATCCATGCACTCGACGGCGGTGTTTGCGGCGGTGTCAAAGCCGATGGTATAGTCGGTGCAGACAATGTCGTTGTCGATCGTGCCGGGGATGCCGACCACGGAAATGCCGAATTTGGAGAGGTCCTGTGCGCCGCGGAACGTACCGTCACCGCCGATGGCGACAAGACCGTCCAGTCCGAGCAGCTTGCAGGTGGCATACGCCTTGGCCTGGCCCTCCTTGGTGCGGAATTCGTCGCACCGCGCGCTGTATAGGATCGTGCCGCCGCGGTTGATGATACGGCTGACGCTGGCGTTGTCCATCTTGACAAAGTCGCCGGAGATCAGCCCCTGATAGCCGCGGCGGATGCCGACACACTCAATGCCGCGTGCCAGCGCACTGCGGACGACGGCGCGGATACAGGCGTTCATGCCCGGCGCGTCACCGCCGCTGGTCAGGACACCGATGCGTTTTACTGCGTTTTCCATAGTCAAAACCTCACTTATCATAGCGTATCGCATTGTTTTTGAAAGGTTGATGCCATCATAATCGCTTCGGAAATATTGTACCATACGTTTGGGCTGTTTGCAATATGTGAGCGAAAAATCCTTCTATACAATCGGCGCGAGGTGTGCTATGATGGGTGACGGTATGTATTACGAGAAAGGAGGCAACGAGTATGCATCCGCAATTTTCCGAGATGACCGTCACATGGTTTCGCCGCGCCTTCGTCTATACGGGGTCGATCGACGAGTTTCGCTACCGCTTCGACTGCGACGAGAAGGAGAAGCTCATCCACGCCGCCGTCTACTCGAACGTCTGCTACGAGCTGGCGCAGGACAGAGTGGCACAGGATTTTTCGTGGGACGAGGCGGGCGTGGCGCAGTTGAAGGACTGGCTGCAAGCGCACTATGAGGCATATTTGAAAAAAAGAAGGGTCTGAGTTGTATGTGGCTATTATTGGCGGTGCTGTCGTCGGTCTTCGCGGCGTTGACGTCGATTTTGGCGTTCACGATGCTGCACGAGCAGTTCACGCCCAAGAGCATCGCGGGCGCGGTGCTGATCACGGCGGGGACGCTGCTGATGGTGCTGTGAGGCTGTCGGAAAAGCCTCCCCGATGTGATTACCCCCAATACTGGGTATCCAGTATTGGGGGTACATATCACATCGGAGAGGCTTTTTGCTTTGAAGTTTTCGCGTCAGCGGACGGACTCCATACCGGCGATCAGGGCCTTCTTGTTGCCCTCAAGGAAGCGGGCCTTCTTCTCGCCCAGCTCAATGCGGATGGCTTCCATCATGCTGTCGATGGACGTGACGGGGGCTTTCTCCATGACCGCACCCAAAATGGCGACGTTCGCGCCCTTGGGGTTGTTCACGGACTCGGCCACGCCGTTGGCGTCGCAGTAGACGACGGTGATGTCGTCACGGACGGCCTTGCGGTCGATGATGCTGCTGTTGATGACCAGCACACCGCCGGGCTTGACGTGATCCTCGAACTTGTCCAAAGAAGGACGGTTCATGGCGACGATGACGTCGGCCTTGTCCACGAGGGGAGAGGCGACAGGCTCATCGGAGACGATGACGGAGCAGTTGGCCGTGCCGCCGCGCATCTCAGGGCCGTAAGAGGGCAGCCAAGAGACGTGCTTGCCGTCGATCATGCAGGACATAGCCATAAACTTACCGATCAGGAGCATACCCTGACCGCCGAAACCGGCGAAAATAAAGGTTTTTTCCATGTTACTCCGCCTCCTTGTCTTTGTAAACGCCCAGAGGATAATAAGGGATCATGTTCTTCTCCAGCCACTCCATAGCCTCCACGGGGGACAGACCCCAGTTGGTCGGGCAGGTGGACAGCACTTCGATCATCGTGAAGCCCTTGCCCTCCATCTGAAGACGGAACGCCTTGGCGATGGCCTTCTTGGCCTTGGCAATGTTGGCGGTGTTGTTCACGGCCACGCGCTCAATGTAGTAGGAGCTGGGAACGGCGGCGAGCATCTCGCTCATCTTGATGGGCAGACCGCTCCACTCCTCACTGCGCCCGGCGGGGCAGGTGGTGGCCTTCTGGCCGATCAGGGTGGTGGGCGCCATTTGGCCACCGGTCATGCCGTAAATGGCATTGTTGACGAAGATGGTGGTGATCTTCTCACCGCGGTGTGCGGCGTGAACGATCTCCGCCGTACCGATGGAAGCGAGGTCGCCGTCGCCCTGATAGGTGAACACCAGCGTGTCCTTGCCGACGGAGCGCTTGATACCGGTAGCGACAGCGGGCGCACGGCCATGCGCGGCCTCGTACATATCGCAGTTAAAATAATCGTAGGCGAACACGGAGCAGCCGACAGGGGCCACGCCGATGACCTTGCCGTCAAGGTTCATCTCGTCGATGACCTCAGCCACAAGACGGTGGATAATGCCGTGGTTGCAGCCGGGGCAATAGTGGAACTGCTTGTTGGTGAGCAGCTTAGTCTTTTCGAACAGTACAGCCATCTTATTTACCCTCCTTCATGCTCAGGATCTTGGCGACGATCTCGTCGGTAGTGGGCATTTGGCTGCCGCAGTGACCGAAGAAGTCCACGCACTTGCCGCCGTTCAGGGCGAGCTTGACATCCTCCAGCATCTGACCTTCGTTCAGCTCCACGTCCAAAACAGCCTTGACGCTGGGCTGGCAGCAAGCCTCATGGACGGCGTCATAGGGGAACGGCCACACGGTGATGGGACGAACCAAACCGACCTTGATGCCATGCTCCTTGAGCTGGGTGATGGCACTCTTGGCGACACGCGCCACCGTACCGAAGGCGGTGATGATATAGTCAGCGTTCTCGCAGTTGTAGCTCTCCCACATCTGCTCGTTGGCGATGACCTCCTTATACATCGCCTGAAGCTCGTCGTTGTGGACGGACAGGCTCTCGGTGTCGATGTAGATGGAGTTGATGACGCCGCGCTTGGCGGGATCGTCGCCGGGCTTCCAGCCGGTGCAGGCCCAAGGCTTCTTCTCGGGATCGACCTTATAGTCCACCATCTCGGGAAGCTCCACAGGCTCCATCATCTGCGCGATGATACCGTCGGCGAGGAACAGGACGGGGATACGATACTTCTCGGCCTTGTCGTAGGCGATCATCATCAGGTCAATGGCCTCCTGCACGGAAGCAGGAGCGTAGGACAGCAGGTGATAGTCACCGTTGCCGCCGCCCTTGACGCCTTGGAAATAGTCGCCCTGAGACGCCTGAATGTTGCCGAGGCCGGGGCCGCCGCGCATCACGTTGATGATGACCGCGGGCAGCATCGCGCCGGCGCAGTAGGAGATACCCTCCTGCTTGAGAGACACGCCGGGGCTGGAGGAGGAGGTGACGACACGTGCGCCCGTACCGGCAGCACCGTACACCATGTTAATGGCCGCCACCTCGCTCTCGGCCTGCAGGAAGCAGCCGCCGATTTCGGGCATACGAGCGGACATATATTCGGGGATCTCCGTCTGCGGAGTAATGGGGTAACCAAAGAAGAACCGGGCACCGGCACGAATAGCGGCTTCCGCGATCGCTTCGCTGCCCTTCATTAGAGTCAAAGCCATATTCTTTCTGCCTCCTTAGTCTTTTTCAATGTGGATGACCACATCAGGACAGGTACGCGCACAGGACGTGCAGCCGATACACGCCTCCATGTTTGTGACCTCTGCGGGATGATAGCCCTTTGCATTGATGTGGGTCTTGGACAATTCAATAATGTGTTTGGGACACGCCCGTACACACAGCCCGCAGCCCTTGCAAAGATTTTCGTCGATGGTAACTCTTACCACTCTCTTTACACCTCTTTTCTAAATTCCTTTCGCTTGCTCTGGTTTGCTATTTCTACCCCCGGGAGAGGGAGGTATACGAGATCAATACATATCCTTATGCGGATTTTTCGTGTTCAGCCCGTACTCGATATAGGAGTCCCAGTCGCGGTGCATATACACGTCGATGGCGACGGGCTTGCCCACATACTTCCTATCGGGCTTTCGGGACAGGAACTCGTCCAAAAACTCCTTCTTCCCCGTGGTGTAGGCTACGGGGATGCCGGTGCGGTCGGAGACCTCACGCAGCATCTCGTAGCCGTCCCACAGGTCGTCGGGACTGGTCATGGTGGCCAGATTCGTGTTGTTGATCATCCCGGTGATGGTCAGCCGCGCGTGGCTCTGCATCCCCGCTTGAAGGCGGAGGATCTTCTCCACCGACCCCGCGAGGGGACGGCGGATATTGACCACGTTCAAAACCTCCAGCGAGCCGGGTTCAAGCTCGACGAAGTCCTGATGATAGCGCCCGAGCGCGGTCGCGCCGACGTCATCACCGCCGACATCAAAGATGACGGTGTCCCAATCAAGAACGAAAGCAGACGACACCTCGGCAGGGAGGGAGAGCGTTTCAATGCCGGAGCAGGCGAAGTTGGGAGAGACGAGCCGTATCTCCTTTTGCTCCACCAGCTTGCCGCGCTCAGTGAGGCGGAAGTAGGTGTTGACCATATCAAGATCCAGCAGCTCCGTGCGCTCGCCCCGTGCGGCGGCCTGCATGGCGAAATTCAGTGCCAGCTCGCTCTTGCCGCTGCCATAGTTGCCAATCAGTACTTTAACGTCCTTCATAGACAGGTAAACTCTCCTTAATCAGCTGTAACGAATTTGCTTTTTGCTTATTTCAGGTTCTCGCGGATGGTGTCGCACAGCGCCGTAATGCCCTGTACGATCTTCTCCTCCGGCATGCAAGAATAGTTCAGACGCAGGGTGTTCTCGTGGCCGCCGTTGGGGAAGAACGAGCCGCCGGGAACGAACGCGACCTTCTTGGCCAAACATTTCATCTGAAGCTCCTTGGCGTCCATGTACTCAGGCAGCACGACCCACGCGAACAGGCCGCCCTCGGGACGGGTGAACGTGCAGGGCTCGGGCAGCTCCTTGGCCAGCGTCTCCAGCATCACGGCGCGGCGCTTCTTGTAGCACTCGCGGATGGTGTTGACGTGCGCGTCGAGGTCGAACATATCGATCCACTTGGACGTCTCCATCTGGCCGATGGTAGAGGCCTGCAGCGAGGCCGCCTGCTCCATGAAGTTGAACTTGGCGAGGATATGCTCCTCGGCGCAGACCCAGCCCAAACGATAGCCGGGCGCGAGGATCTTGGAGAACGTGCCGAGATAGACGACAAGACCCTTGGTGTCGAGGCTCTTGAGCGCGGGCATGGACTCACCCTCAAAGCGCAGCTCGCCGTAGGGGTTATCCTCGATGACGGGGATCTCGTACTTGTTGATGATGTCCATGAACTTATGACGGCGGTCAAGGTCCCAAGTACGACCCGTGGGGTTCTGGAAATCGGGGATGACGTAGATCATCTTCACGCGCTCGGTGGTGGCCAAGATCTTCTCCAGCTCCTCCATGATCATGCCGCCGTCGTCGGTGGGAACCTCAACAAACTTCGGCTCGCAGGCCTTGAAGGCGTTGACCGCGCCCAAATAGGACGGGCTTTCCAGCAGCACCACGTCGCCGGGGTTGAGGAACACGCGGGCGGCGAAGTCCAAGCCCTGCTGAGAGCCGGAGGTGATCAGGATGTGATCCTTGTCGGTCGCAATGTTGTTCTTGGCCAGCATACGCTCGGCGATCTGCTCACGCAGACGGGGGAAGCCCTCGGTGCTGGAATACTGAAGCGCGACGCGGCCATTCTCCTTCAAAACGGCCGTGGACGCCTCGATCATCTGCTCCACGGGGAACAGCTCCGGCGCGGGCATACCACCTGCAAAAGAAATAATGTCGGGCTGTGCGGTCAGCTTCAGCAGCTCACGAATCTCGGAACCCTTCAGCAGATCCATTCTCTTAGAAAACTGTACCATAAATCCTTTTCCTCCTCAAAATCCTTTTCCTCTTTGTTTTTTGACACCGCGGAGCGGTGTCTGAAACGTACGTACATATTAAAGCACAATTCCGCGCCAAAGTAAATAAAGGCGGAGGGGATAAAACGCATGGCTTTTTATTTTTGGCGAACCAAACAAAAAACGGGGACGTTTTATCGTCATTTCCACCATAAAAAGTGGCGCAGGCGGGGAGGACTGTGAAAGAAAAAACGGACTGACTTTTTCTGCCAATACCAATCACGACGCCCCTCCCGCTCAGACGGTCTGACCGGGAGGGGAGGGTACACATATCTATGCTGTCACACGCTGAAGAGAATGTCCGCGTAGGTGGGGAAGGGCCAGTTCTCTCCGCCGACGAGCGACTCAAGCTGACTGATGATGTTCCCGGCCTCCTGCGTGCGCACGGAGATCTCGGCGCGATACCAGCGGGCGGCCTCGATGCCGCCGTCGGCGGCCGGGGCTTTGGCAAGCGCCGCTGTCAGAGCCTGACAGGCATCCAGCAGCTGTCCGTTCAGGTCGCTGAGCTGCTCGATCAGATGCTTTTCCACGCGGCACACACGGGCGGACAGAGCGGCCTCCATCTTGTGTGCCATGCCCTTGGCCAAATCGCCGGTATAGCGGCTGACGGCGGGCAAAATGCCCCGCTGCGCCATATCCAGCAGCGTGTTGGCCTCAATGCTCGTCACCTTGCAGTAGTTTTCAAGGTGAATCTCGTACCGGGCGCGCATCTCCGTCTCCGTCAGCACGGCGTGCTTGGTGAACAGATCAATGTTCTTCTTATCGATGTAGGCGGGCATACAGTCCACGGTGTCGCGCAGGTTGGCGAGGCCGCGCCGCGCCGCCTCCTGCACCCACGTATCATCGTAGCCGTTGCCGTTGAAGATGATCCGCCGGTGTGCGGCAAAGGTGTCGTGCAGAAGCGTTTGCAGGGTGGACTGGAAATCGTCGGCCTTTTCCAAAATATCGGCAAACTGCCCCAGCTCCTCGGCCATGATGGTGTTGAGCACCACGTTGGGGCTTGCGATGGACTGAGACGAGCCGAGCATACGGAACTCGAACTTGTTGCCCGTAAAGGCCAGCGGCGAGGTGCGGTTTCTGTCCGTCGTATCCTGCGGAATCTCCGGCAGGGAGTCCACGCCGATGGTCAGCTTCTTTTTTGTAATGTCCACATACTCCGTGCCGCTGATGATAGACTCAAGAACAGAGTTCAGCTCGTCGCCGAGGAACACGGAGATGATGGCCGGGGGCGCCTCGTTGCCGCCGAGCCGATGGTCGTTGCCGGGATAGGACACGCAGCAGCGCAGCATCTCCTGATACTCGTCCACGCCCTTGACAAACGCGGCCAGGAAGAGCAGAAACTGCGCGTTCTGACTCGGCGTGCTGCCCGGTTTGAGCAGGTTTTCGCCCGTATCGGTGGCGAGCGACCAGTTATCGTGCTTGCCGCTGCCGTTGATGCCCGCAAAGGGCTTCTCATGCAGCAGGCACACCAGCCCGTGCCGATCCGCGACCTTCTTCAGCAGCTCCATTGTGAGCTGGTTTTTGTCGCAGGCGGTGTTCGCATCGGAATAGATGGGCGCGATCTCGTGCTGCGCCGGGGCGACCTCGTTATGCTCCGTCTTGGCCAGCACACCGACCTTCCACAGCTCCGTGTCCAGCTCCCGCATGAACGCCGCCACGCGCGGCTTGATCGCGCCGTAGTAGTGGTCATCCAGCTCCTGCCCCTTCGGCGGCTTCGCGCCGAAGAGCGTGCGCCCGCAGAGCTTGAGATCCTCGCGCCGCTCGTACATCTTACGGTCGATGAGGAAATACTCCTGCTCCGGCCCGACCTGCGGGATGACGTGCTGCGCCTCGGTGTTGCCAAACAGCCGCAGAATGCGGATGGAGGCCTTGTCGAGAATGCGCATAGAGCGCAGCAGAGGCGTCTTCTTGTCGAGCGTCTGCCCGCTGTACGAGCAGAACACCGTGGGGATATACAGCGTGTCGTCCTTGACGAAGGCGTAGGACGTGGGATCCCACGCGGTGTAGCCGCGCGCCTCAAACGTGGCGCGAAGCCCGCCGGAGGGGAAGGAGGAGGCGTCCGCCTCGCCCTTGATCAGCTCCTTGGCACTCAGCTCCATGACCACGCCGTCCTTGCCGTCGCGGGTGATGAAGCTGTCGTGCTTTTCGGCGGTGTAGCCCGTCATCGGCTGGAACCAGTGCGTAAAGTGCGTTGCGCCCTTTTCCAACGCCCAGTCCTTCATGGCGTTGGCGATCTCTCCGGCCACGGAACGATCCAATGCCGTTCCCTGTGCCAACGCCTGCTGCCATGCTTGGTACGTCTCGGCGGACAGACGCTGCTGCATCTGCTGCTCGCCAAACACCATCTTGCCAAACAGGGAGGGAACATCGGTTTTCTTTTCACACATAGAGATCATTCCTTTCAAGATAAACTGCACGGCTCACGCCGTTTCAAACAACATCATTCCGCGAACATCGCCATCGCGAGCGGCGTGACATACGTCTCCGTCACGGCGGCCAGCAGCAACAGCGGCAGCAGCGCACACAAAACGCGCAGCAGGTTCAAAAGGAGCGGCTTCATCACGCCCTTTTCATTGTGCTGTATGTACTCGTCAAGGCTTCGGCACAGGTACAGCCCTCCGGCCAGCGAGAGAAACAGCGCCGGAAGCTCAAAGATCCCGTGCGGCAATATCCCGGCGGCGTAGAGCAGCAGCGAATGGCCGTTATTGGCGTAGTACGCGCCCAGCGCGCCGATCAAAATGGCGTTGACGCCCAGCGACAGCGCGGGCAAAAACAGAAAGGGGATCAGCCCGTAGAGCATGGACAGCACCATCGCCCGCAGGTTGTTGCCAAACAGGGCGGCGACCTGCGCCGCACCCTCCGCGTCCATCACCCCGGTTTCGTCCATCCGATCGGCGAAATACTGCACCACCGATTCGCACCGCTCCGGGAAGAGCCGCCCCGCGCCGTAGGCCAGCACAGCGATGGCGAGAAATGCCGCCGTGGTCATCCAAACGAACCGCCCGTACTCCCCGCGGAAAAAGTCCCGCAGCGCATGAAGCTGCCGCTTCATCCAATTTTTTCAAGCCCGGCGCGAAGACGTCGGAGCGTCTCGTCTCTTCCCAAAATGCGGCAGATCTCCACCGCGCCGCCCGGCGTGACGAGCTTTCCGGCGGCGGCAATGCGCACCGGCCACATCAGCGTGGCGTTCTTCACGCCCAGCGTCTCCGCCAGCGACACGAGGCCGTCGTGAATGGCCTCGTCCGTCCACTGCGGCAGTCCCTCCAGCATGGGAATGGCGGCTTCCAGCATCGTTTTGCACACCGCCGGGTCGGTCTTGGACTTCTTGTTGGTGAAAAATTCCACGCCGTACTCGGGGCAGGTGTCGAAGAAATCCACCTTCTCCGGAATTTCCGTCAGTTTTTCGCACCGCGCCTGAAGCAAGGCGGCGATTGCGGCAATATCGAAGTCGCCCTTGACGCTCTGCCGGATATACGGCTCGGCCGCCTTGGCGAAGTCCTCCGGCGACATGGCACGCAGGTACAGCGCGTTGAAATGCTCTAACTTGGCCTTATCGAAAATGGCGGGCGACTTGGAAATGCCTGTCAAGTCAAACGCCTTTACAAGCTCGTCGAGAGAAAAGACCTCCTGCTCCGCGATCTCGCCCTTAGGTGACCAGCCCAGCAGTGCCACATAATTCAAAATCGCGTCGGTCAGATACCCCTCGGCCTTGAGATCCTCGTAGGACGGATCACCGTGCCGCTTCGACATTTTGTTCTGTGCGTCCCGCATGACCGGGGAGCAGTGTACGTAGGTCGGCACGTCCCAGCCGAAAGCGTGGTAGAGCAAGTCATACTTCGGCGCAGAGGACAGGTACTCGCTGCCGCGCACCACATGGGTAATGCCCATCAGGTGGTCGTCGATGACGTTGGCAAAGTTATACGTCGGCAGCCCGTCCCGCTTGAGCAGCACCTGATCGTCCAGCGTGCTGTTCTCTACGGTGATGTCGCCGAAGACCGCGTCGTGGAACGTGGTCGTCCCCTCCTTAGGAATGCGCTGGCGGATGACATACGGCTCACCCGCCGCCACGCGGCGCAGTGCCTCCTCCGTCGGCAGCTCGCGGCAGGGATCGTCGGCGCGATCGAAGTCGCCGCTATCCTCCTCTGAGGCGCACTTTTCGCAGAAGCAGTAGTACGCGCCGCCCTTTTCCGCCAGCAGCTCGGCGTACTTCCCATAGGTGTCCCGCCGCTCGGACTGAATATACGGCGCGACCGGGCCGCCCACGTCCGGCCCCTCGTCATGCGTCAGGTGACACTCCGCCAGCGTGCGGTAGATCACGTCCGTCGCGTCCTCCACGAGCCGTCCCTGATCCGTGTCCTCGATGCGCAGGAGAAACGTACCGCCGTGACTGCGGGCAATGAGCCACGTATACAGCGCGGTACGCAGGTTGCCGATGTGCATATACCCGGTGGGGGAGGGCGCAAAGCGAGTGCGCACCTTTCCCTTGGGAATACGCGCCTCCATGGCGTCGAAATAGGCGTTATCAGTCATAGGACGACCTCCGTAAAAAGTTCTCTGAAAATACCCATATATTATATTTGTTTCGAGAAAAAAGTCAATGCTTCCATGTCTATTTTGACCAGTTTTGGCGGAACAAACAGCGATTTGACATCTTACGTCCAAATGTTTGGAATGTTTCTTGCAATTTCGGGAAGCATTTGCTATAATACCGTTGGTTTGACTGTCGAAAGGCACGACTATAACGCAGAAAGGAAGATCGAACTATGATCTATACGACTGAGGTTCAACATATGTGTCCCGTCGCCAAGGGTGCGTATCACGGTCCTGCGCCTATCCCCGAGGAGGGCAAGTGGGTACAGGCGAAGGAGATCACCGACATTTCCGGCTTCACCCACGGTATCGGCTGGTGTGCACCGCAGCAGGGCGCGTGCAAGCTGACGCTGAACGTGAAAAACGGCGTCATCGAGGAGGCACTGGTGGAGACGATCGGCTGCTCCGGCATGACCCACTCCGCCGCCATGGCCTCCGAGATACTCATCGGCAAGACCATTTTGGAGGCACTGAACACCGACCTCGTGTGCGACGCCATCAACACCGCCATGCGCGAGCTGTTCCTGCAAATTGTCTACGGCCGCACCCAGTCCGCCTTCTCCGAGGACGGTCTGGCCGTCGGCGCGTCGCTCGAGGATCTGGGCAAGGGACTGCGCTCTCAGGTCGGCACGATGTTCGGCACTCGTGAAAAAGGCCCGCGCTATTTGGAGATGGCCGAGGGCTATTGCAGCCGCCTCGCGCTGAACAAGGACGATGAGATCATCGGCTACGAGTTCATCAGCCTCGGCAAGATGATGGACGCCGTGAAAAAGGGCGTGGACGCCAACGAGGCACTCAAGAACGCCACCGGGCATTACGGTCAGTGGGACAACGCGGCGAAGTATATCGACCCGCGTCAGGAATAAGAAAGGGAGGACGATAAAATGGCTCTGTTTGAAAGCTATGAGAGAAGAATCGACAAGATCAACGGCGTCCTCGCGCAGTACGGTATCAAGTCCGTAGAGGAGTGCCGTGAGCTTTGCAAGGCAAAGGGCTTCGACCCCTACGAGATCGTCAAGAGCATCCAGCCCATCTGCTTTGAGAACGCCTGCTGGGCGTACACCGTGGGTGCGGCCATCGCCCTCAAGTCCGGCGTGAAGACCGCCGCCGAGGCCGCGAAGTGCATCGGTATCGGCCTGCAATCCTTCTGCATCGACGGCTCTGTCGCCGAGGACCGCAAGGTCGGCCTCGGCCACGGCAATCTCGGCGCAATGCTGCTCAGTGACGAGAGCAAGTGCTTCGCGTTCCTCGCCGGTCACGAGTCCTTCGCCGCTGCCGAGGGCGCGATCGGCATCGTCAAGAACGCCAACAAGGCGCGTAAAGCGCCGCTGCGCGTCATCCTCAACGGCTTGGGCAAGGACGCGGCGCAGATCATCAGCCGCATCAACGGCTTCACCTACGTGCAGACCCAGTTCGACTACTACACGGGCAAGCTGAACATCGTCCGCGAGATCCGCTACTCCGAGACGGAGCGCGCCGATGTCCGCTGCTACGGTGCGGACGATGTCCGCGAGGGCGTGGCCATCATGCACCACGAGGGCGTGGATGTCTCCATCACCGGAAACTCCACCAACCCCACCCGCTTCCAGCACCCCGTGGCCGGAACGTATAAGAAGGAGTGCATCGAGCAGGGGAAGAAGTACTTCTCTGTGGCCTCCGGCGGCGGCACGGGCCGCACGCTGCACCCCGATAATATGGCCGCCGGTCCTGCCAGCTACGGCATGACCGACACCATGGGCCGTATGCACTCCGACGCGCAGTTTGCCGGATCCAGCTCCGTCCCCGCACACGTGGAGATGATGGGCTTCCTCGGCATGGGCAATAACCCCATGGTCGGTGCTACCGTCGCCGTCGCCGTCGCAGTGGAGGAAGCCGTTAAGTAAGGCTGAAAAACGCCTCGCAGAGCAGTCTGTAAAGTAAACTCGCTTCATACGTAAGAGCCTCCCCCGACGCTTGTCGGGGGAGGCTCTTTTATGTGCGCGCAGCCGTCAGCACTTGCCG
>CAVGSO010000040.1:0-16638 GCA_963631875.1 Firmicutes bacterium CAG:341
TCAAAGACGCGGATGAACTCCTCGCCGATGATCTTGCGCTTGCGCTCCGGCTCGGTGACGCCCGCCAGCTTGCCGAGGAAGCGCGCCCCGGCGTTGACGCGGCGCACGTCCACGTGGAACTGGTGCTTCATGACCTGCTCCACCTGATCGCCCTCGTCCTTGCGCAGCAGGCCGTGATCGACGAAAATGCACGTCAACTGGTCGCCCACGGCGCGCTGGAGCAGCGCGGCGGCCACGGAGCTGTCCACACCGCCGGAGAGTGCCAGCAGGACGCGCCCCTTGCCGATCTTACGGCGGCACTCGGCCACGGCTTCCTCCAAATAGGAGGCCATCGTCCACTCCGGCGCGAAGCCGCAGACGCGGTAGAGGAAGTTTTGCAGCACCTGTGTGCCGTACTCCGTGTGCAGCACCTCGGGGTGGAACTGCACGCCGTAGAGCTTGCGCTCGTCATCCGCCACGGCGGCGAAGCCGCAGCCGGCGGTCGTGGCGACGACGGAGAAGCCGGGAGCAATGCGCTCGACCTCCACGCCGTGGCTCATCCAGCACACGGAGGTCGCGGGAACGTCGGCGAAGAGGGGAGAGGCGGTGTGCGTCAGCTCGATCTTGCCGTACTCGCGCGTCTCCGCTTTGCGGCACTGTCCGCCTAGAAGCTGCATCATGAGCTGCTGGCCGTAGCAGATGCCCAGCACGGGGATATGCATTTCAAAGAGTGCCTTGTCCACCATCGGCGCGTTCGGCTCGAACACCGTAGCCGGGCCGCCGGTGAGAATGAGCGCGTCCGGCGCGAAGGCGCGAATTTCGTCCATCGAGAGGCGGAAGGACTTGATCTCGCAGTACACGCCGCATTCGCGGACGCGCCGCGCCACGAGCAGGTTATACTGCCCGCCGAAGTCCAGTACCAGAACCTTCTTCATGTCAGTTACCCTCCCGGAAACGGATCACGCCATCCTCCGCGCTGTCGATGATGGCCAGCGACTTAATGGGATAGCCCTCGCGGCGCAGACTGTCGCCGCCGTCCTGAAAGCCCTTTTCCACCGCCACGCCGATGCCTGCGAGCGTCGCCCCGGCCTTGTTGACGATGTCGATGAGGCCGCGCATGGCGTAGCCCTTGGCCATGAAGTCGTCGATGATCAGCACGCGGTCATCCTTGGTGATCCAGTCCTGACTGACGAGCAGTGTGACTTTCTTTTTGTATGTATAGGAAAAAATATCGCTTTGGTACAGACCGCCCTCAATGTTGTCGCTCTTGGCCTTTTTCGCAAAGACCATGGGAACGCCATACCTTTGAGCGCAGATCGTCGCCAAAGCGATACCGCTGGCCTCGGCGGTCAGCACCATCGTGATATTCTTTACGTCAAAATACTTGGCAAATTCATCTGCAATATTGCCCATCAGTGCCGTGTCTACGCGGTGGTTCAAAAAGCCGTCCACCTTGATGATATTGCCGGGCAGGACGCGACCCTCGCGCACAATTCGCTCTTTCAACTGCTGCATTGCGACCACTCCCTCTCAAAAAGAATAATATTACGCCTATGATACCGTATTTTATGCCAAAAAGCGACAGAGAAAACGGAGAACTATTCGGTGAAACACTTTCGCTTTTTGTGGCTTTTACCGGGGAAAACGTTCCCGAGCGGCGGGGCTTAGTCCTTCGGCAAGCTGCTCTTGACGAAGGCGGTGAACCGCTCCGCCGCGGCGGACTGCGGCACGTCGTTCAAAAGGCACATATCCACGCTCCGGGCGGGGATATCGAAGGCGGTCTTGAGCCGCTTCAGCCGCCCGCTCTCCAAATCGCGCCGCACGAATTCCTCCGTCACCCCGGCCACACCGAAGCCGATGGCCGCCAAGTCCACCAGCAAACTGCGTGCGCCCAGCTCGATCTCCGGGTTGAGGCGCAGACCGTTTTGCAGGAAGAACCTCTCCAAGTACAGGCGGCTCGACGCCTTGCGTTCCAAGAGGATCAGCGGGAATGCGGCGATCTCCTCCAGCGTATAGGAATGCTCGAAATCGCAGGGATAGTCCGCCCCGGCCACGAAGATGGCGTGGGTGTCGAAGCAGGGGTAGAGGTCGAGGGAGGCGGTGTCCGACGGCGTGCTGGCAAAGGCGATGTCCACCTTGCCCGAGCGCAGCAGCCCCAGCACCTTGTGGCTGCGCCCGGAGATGATCTGAATGTGGATGGCCGGGTGCTGCTTGTGGAAGCTGTCCAAGTAGGGCAGGAGGAACTGGCTCGTGACCGTGTCGCTCGCACCGATGATGAGCTTGCCCATTTGCAGCTCCCGCGTCTGCGAGAGCTTTTCCTCGCCCGTCTCCAAAAGCCCCATGGCACTGCGGACGTACTCGTAGAGCATCTGCCCCTCCGCCGTCAGCGTCACGCCGCGCGAATTGCGGGCGAACAGCCGCGTTTGCAGGTCATGCTCGAGCTGCTTGATGGACTGACTCACGGCGGATTGGGAGATATACAGGGATTGCGCCGCAGCGGTGATGTTGCCCACCTCGGCAACCTCCTTGAACACGCGGTACAGCTCCAGCTTGACGGACATAGGAAATGCCTCCTGTTTCTATTAGGTAGATGAATAACGCGCGCCGCGCTATCTGACTTGATTATACCAAAAATTCTGACGAATACAAGAGGGAAATTGCCCGGCGGGCAGGGATGAGAGGTTTTACCGTATCTTCGGCAAACGCCCGTAGGGGAGGGGTTCTACCCCTCCCGCCGTTTCATGCGCAAAATCCCCGATGAACCGTCGCCCGCCGCTGCGAGGTGCGGTGCGAGATATAGCGGCCATCAATTTAACGTCCCGTCGCGGAGCTGGAGAAGCTCGAGGACGCGGCGGCGCAGGGGCGCGTGTTCCGGCTGCTTGAGGTTGGGGTCGGCGCGTAGCAGGGCTTTGGCCGCTTGCTGCGCCTCGTCCAGCGTGCGCATATCGCAGCTCAGATCCGCCGTTTTCAGCGTGGGCAGGCCGTGCTGGCGGTCGCCGAAGAAATCGCCCGGCCCGCGGAGCTTGAGGTCCTCCTCGGAAATTTTGAAGCCGTCGTTCGTCTCCGTCATGACCTTGAGGCGGCGTTTCGTCTCCTCGTTCCGGTTGTCAGAGAGCAGGACACACCAGCTTTTGGCCTTGCCGCGCCCCACACGCCCGCGGAGCTGGTGGAGCTGGCTGAGGCCGAAGCGCTCTGCGTTCTCCACGACCATGAGCGTGGCGTTGGGGACGTCCACGCCGACCTCCACGACCGTCGTGGAGACGAGAATATCGCTCTCGGCGGCGGCGAAGGCGGTCATGACCTTCTCCTTTTCCTTCGGCTTCATGCGCCCATGCAGGACGGAGACGCGCAGGTCGGGGAAGACCTGCTGCTGAAGGTGCTGGGCGTAGGCGGTGACGGCCTTGCGCTCGTCGGGCGTTTTGCCGTTTTCCTCCACCAAGGGGCAGACGATGAACACCTGATGTCCTGCCTCCACCTGCTTGCGGATGAAGCCGTTGAGCCGCTGGCGGTACTTTTCGCCGACGGCGAAGGTGTCCACCCGCTGCCGCCCGGGCGGCAGCTCGTCGATGATCGACACGTCCAGATCGCCGTAGATGATGAGCGCGAGCGTTCGGGGAATCGGCGTAGCGGACAGCACCAGCAGGTGCGGCGACACGCCCTTGTGCGTCAGCGTGGAACGCTGTGCCACGCCGAAGCGGTGCTGCTCGTCGGTGATGACGAGTCCCAGCTTTTGGTACTGTACGTCCTCCGTCAGCAGCGCGTGCGTACCGATACACAGGTCAATGCGCCCCTCGGAGAGCGCGGAGAGCGTCTCGCGCCGCGCCTTTGCGCGGGTCGAGCCTGTCAGCAGGGCGCAGGTCATGCCGAGCTTTTCAAGCAGCGGCGAGAGGTTTTCGTAGTGCTGACGCGCCAAGATCTCCGTCGGTGCCATCAGCGCGGTCTGCCAGCCGTTTTGCGCGGCAAACCACGCGCAGCCCGCCGCGACCATCGTCTTGCCGCTGCCCACGTCGCCCTGACAGAGACGGTTCATGGGGCGGCCGGAGGTCATGTCCGACATGCACTGCGACAGGGCGCGCTGCTGTGCGTGGGTGAGGGAAAAGGGGAGCGCGGCGAAAAACGCGGCCAGCGCCACATCATGACAGGCAGGGCCGGGGACGGTTTCGCGCCGGGAGCGCAGGAGCGAGAGGCCGCAGCTAAGGAGGAACAGCTCCTCGAACACAAGCCGCCGCCGCGCCAGCGCGAGATCCTCCGGCGAGGCGGGGAAGTGGACGTTTTCGTAGGCGAAGCCGATGTAGCACAGGTGATGCGCGCGCCGCACCTCGTCGGGCAGCACGTCCTCCGGCAGCTCGCCGCACTCGTCCAGCCCCTGCCGCACCGCCTTGGCCACCGTGGACTGGTTCAGCCCGGCAGTCAGGTGATAGATCGGCATGATGCGCCCGGTGAGAAGCTGCTGCCCCTCATGCTCCACGAGGGGGTTGACCATCGTGCGCCGCTGATGCTGTACCTCGGCCTTGCCGTAGAAGATATACGTCTCGCCCTTGCGGAGCGAGGCTTTGCGGTATTCCTGATTGAAAAAGGAGATGTCCAGCACGCCGCCCGCGTCCACGGCGCGGAGCTGCACCAGCGTTCGGCCGCCGGGAAGCCGCCCGCCGCGCGGCTCTTGAGCGACGGTGGCGCGGACACAGGCATATTCGCCGGGGACGAGGTCGCGGATCGGTACGGTGCGCGTCCTGTCCTCCCAGCGCATGGGGTAGTAGGCCAGCAGGTCGCCCAGCGTCTGTATGCCGAGCTTTGCCAACGCCGCGGCGCGGTTTTCGCCGATGCCCTTGACATAGCGCACATCCGTTGTCAGTGATGCCACTCGAGTCACCTCCTTTACAGGAATTTGGTAGGGGGTAGCCCCCTTTACGAACCGCTCTTTTTCAGCGTACTGAGGGCGTTTTTGACGGTTTCAAGCCCTTCCCCGGCGGCTTTTTTCAGCTCTTCTTTTACGTCCACGGCCAGACGGCGGAAGATCTCGGCGATGATTTTTTTCTCCTTTTCGTCCGCGTCTGCGTACTGCTTGAGCAGTGCCGCACCTCCGGCCAGCCCGCCGCCGCGCAGGTCGTCCAGCGTTCTCGCCCGGCCGGAGAGAGAGAGGACGTCGAAGAGCGCATCGGTGAACTGCTCGCGCTCCTGCGGCGACATCGAGCCGATCCACTCGCGCAGGACATCGTCGCTGAGCTTGCCCATCTGCGAGCGGTGGCCGAGGTGGACGAAGCTGCGCCCCAGCACGCACCACGAGAGCGGCTCGTGCTGCATGACGGCGCGGTTCGTGCTGTCGATGACGGCGTAATCCTCACCATGCTCCAGCAGCACGCCGACGATGGAGGACTCGGGGATGTAGGTGTGCAGCTTGTCGGCGACGCGACGATACTCCGGCGTTTGCAGCATATCCCGCGCAAAGCCGGGGCCGTCGTTGTTGTAGGCCGCCAAGAGGCGGCGCTCCTGAAGCGCTTCGGGGATGTGCAGCGCCGCCCACGCGGCGAGGTTGCCGCCCTTGCTGTGGCCGCCGATGCGCAGCGGACGCTCCGGGCAGGTGGCCGCCATCTCGACGACGTAGGCGGCGGCGCGCTCCTGCGCGGGGACGGCGGAGAGGAAGCTCATGTTGAAGTCCTCCTTCCACCCGGCCAGCGAGGTGTCCGTCCCCATGAATGCGGTGAAGAGCGTGTTATCCGGCAGGAGGAACGAGAGCGCGTCGAACTGCTTGGCCTTTTCCTCGTCGTATTCATGGGTGAAGCCGTAGAGGCGCACGTAGCGGAAGCGCTCCGTCTGCGCGGCCAGGCGCAGGAGCGGGAGGTAGCTCAGATCGCTCAGACCGAGCTGGTCATCCGTGTCGCCCATCAGTGGAGAGACCGCCTCCAAGGTCGGTGCGGCGGCGGGATCCTTCGTTTTCAGTGCGTCAAGGTGGCGAAAATTGAGGTAGGAGATGATGCACAGCACGAGATTATCGACCTCATTGAACGTGTCCTGCGTCAGCGTCAGGTCGCCGCGCCAGCGGAGATAATCAAAGACCGTGCCGCTCACCGGGGCAGCTAATTTTTCCGTTGCGTTTTTATCCATCATATCCTCCTTGTCGGGTTTTAATGGGATTATACCAAAAACTTCTGCGTTTCACAACGGACAAGACAAGAAAAATCTTTACACTTGCGCCGTTGACGATGGTGGACTATTATAGTATAATAAGCTGATTTATTATCGGGAGGCTATCGTCTTATGTGGATCGCAAGGGATTGGCGCGACTATGAGCTGCTGGACTGCGGCGGCGGTGAAAAGCTGGAACGCTGGGATAAGCAGATCTTGGTGCGCCCCGACCCGCAGGCGATTTGGGAGACGGACAAGAGCAGCCGCCTGTGGCGCGGCGCAACGGGGAGGTACTCCCGCAGCGCGAGCGGCGGCGGCCACTGGGACAAGGGCAAGCTGCCGGAGAGCTGGCAGATACAGTATAAAGAACTGACGTTTCAGGTCAAGCCCATGAACTTCAA
The DNA here is from genome assembly GCA_963631875.1 of Firmicutes bacterium CAG:341. Taxonomy (GTDB): domain Bacteria; phylum Bacillota; class Clostridia; order Oscillospirales; family Oscillospiraceae; genus Vescimonas. The sequence continues at coordinate 6,504 of CAVGSO010000040.1, forward strand.
GCACACGGGGCTGTTCCCGGAGCAGGCGGTGAACTGGGACTTTGCCATGGAGAAGATACGCAATGCCGGGCGGCCCGTGCGGGTGCTGAATTTGTTCGCCTATACCGGCGGTGCGACGGTCGCCTGTGCCAAGGCGGGCGCGTCCGTGTGCCACGTGGACGCGGCTAAGGGCATGGTGGCGTGGGGCAAGGAGAACGCGCGGCTCAGCGGCCTCGCGGAAGCCCCGGTGCGCTGGATCGTGGACGACTGCGCCAAGTTCGTCGAGCGGGAGATACGCCGCGGCAAGACGTATGACGCCATCATCATGGACCCGCCCAGCTACGGACGCGGTCCGGGCGGCGAGGTGTGGAAGTTAGAGGAAAACCTCTACCCGTTCGTGCAGCTCTGCGCCCGTGTGCTGTCGGATAAGCCGCTGTTCGTGATTTTGAACAGCTACACGACCGGGCTTGCGCCCTCGGTGCTGGGGTACATTTTGCAGATGCTGGTCGGGGCGCACTTCGGCGGCCACGTGACGTGGGATGAGCTGGGGCTGCCCTGCACCGCCAGCGGCATGGCACTGCCCTGCGGCGCGACGGGTCGTTGGTGCAGCGAGTAAGAAGAACGAGAGGTGCAAAGCCTTATGGCAGTGATGATAGAGACAAAGGATCTGACGTTCACCTATCCCGCGCCGGAGGGGGAGGAAAACCCGCCCGCGCTGCGCGGTGTGTCGGTGCAGATTGAAAAAGGCAGCTTCACGGCGGTGCTTGGCCACAACGGGAGCGGAAAATCCACCTTCGCCAAGCACCTCAACGCGGTGCTGCTGCCCTGCGGCGGCGCGGTGTACGTGGAGGGGATGGACACGCGCGACGAGCGGCTGCTGCTGGAAATACGGCGGCGCACGGGGATGGTCTTCCAAAACCCGGACAACCAAATCGTCGCCAACGTGGTCGAGGAGGATGTGGCCTTCGGGCCTGAGAATTTGGGCGTTCCCACGGAGGAAATACGCCGCCGCGTGGATGACGCGCTGGCGGCCGTGGGGATGGAGCGGTTTGCCAATCACGCGCCGCATTTGCTCTCGGGCGGACAGAAGCAGCGCATCGCCATTGCCGGGGTCATTGCCATGCAGCCGGAGTGTATCGTGCTGGACGAGGCCACGGCCATGCTCGACCCGGCGGGGCGGCGGGAGGTGCTGGACACCGTCCGGAAGCTCAACCGCGAGCGGGGCATCACCGTGGTGCTGATCACCCACCACATGGCCGAGGCCGCACAGGCGCAGCGCGTCATCGTGATGAATGACGGCTTGGTGGCGATGGACGGCACGCCGGAGGAGGTTTTCGTGCAGGTTGAGAAGCTGCACGAGCTGGGGCTGGCCGCGCCGGACACGATCGAGCTTCTGTACGGGCTGCGCTGCGCCGGGCTGGACGTGCCGCTGCGCGGGCTGACGGTGGAGGAATGCGCCGATACCATTTGCCGCGTCTTTTCTGCGGCGGAAGGGGAGTAACATTGGAACCGATATTGCAGGTGGAGCATCTGACCCACACCTATTCCGCGGGGACGCCGTTTCAGCGCAGCGCGGTGGAGGATATGAGCTTACAGGTGGGCGCAGGTGAATTTTTGGGCGTCATCGGACATACCGGAAGCGGGAAGTCCACGCTGATACAGCATCTCAACGGGCTTTTGAAGCCGACCTCCGGCCGTATACTGCTGGAGGGAGAGGACATTTGGGCAGACCCGAAGAACATCCGCGCCGTGCGCTTTCGCGTGGGGCTGGTGTTCCAGTACCCGGAGTACCAGCTCTTTGAGGAGACGGTCTACAAGGACATCGCCTTCGGGCCGAAGAATATGGGGCTTGACGCGGGCGAGATCGACCGTCGCGTCCGCGCCGCCGCCGCCTTTGTGGGGCTGGAGGACGCGCTGCTGGAAAAGTCGCCCTTTGAGCTCTCCGGCGGGCAGAAACGGCGCGTGGCCATTGCCGGGGTCATTGCCATGGAGCCGAGCGTGCTGGTGCTGGACGAGCCGACGGCGGGACTTGACCCGCGAGGCCGGGAGGATATTTTATCGCAGATACGCAATTACCACCGCGTCAACGGCGCGGCGGTGGTGCTGGTGAGTCACAGCATGGAGGAGATCGCCCGCAACGCCGAGCGCATTGTCGTGCTTTCGGGCGGGAAGGTCTGCATGGAGGGTACGCCCGCGCAGGTCTTTGCCCGCGCCGATGAGCTGGAACGGGTGGGACTGGACGTGCCGCAGGTGACGAAGCTGGCCGATGCGCTGCATCGGCGCGGCCTTGCCATCGACCCGGCGGTCTACACCGTGGAGGCGTTGGAGCGTCAGCTCCTTGCGCTGAAGGGGGGTGCCGCCGTATGCTGAAGGACATCACGTTAGGCCAGTATTTCCCGGCGGACACGGTGGTACACCGCCTCGACCCGAGGACGAAGCTGCTGGCCGTGGTGCTGTATATTGTCGCACTCTTCAACGCCAAGGGCGTGCTGACCTACGCGGTCATGGCCGGGGTGCTGGCACTCGGTGTGCTGCTGTCCCACGTGCCGTTCAAGTCGCTCACGCGGGGCTTGAAGCCCGTCTACATCATCGTGGCCTTCACGGCCATCATGAATATGTTCTTTACCGGGGGTACGCCGCTGGCAGACGTGTGGCTGCTGCGCCACATCACCGTGGAGGGCGTTATCTCCGCCGTGCAGATGATTTTGCGGATTGTCCTGCTCATCATGGGGACGTTCCTCCTGACCTACACCACCAGTCCCATTTCCCTGACGGACGGGCTGGAGAGTCTGCTTGCGCCGCTGAAAAAGCTGCATTTGCCCATTCACGAGCTGGCGATGATGATGTCCATCGCGCTGCGCTTTATCCCGACGCTCATCGAGGAGACGGACAAGATCATGTCCGCGCAGAAGGCGCGCGGCGCGGACTTTGAAAGCGGGAGCATCTTCCGCCGCGCCAAGGCGCTCATCCCCATTTTAGTCCCGCTGTTCGTCAGCGCGTTCCGCCGCGCCGACGAGCTGGCCACCGCCATGGAGTGCCGCTGCTACCACGGCGGCGAGGGGCGCACCGCGCTGCGCGTGCTGCATATGCGCAGGGCGGACTGGGTGACGCTCCTCTTCTTCGCGGCACTGACGGCGGGCATCATCGTGCTGGCAAAGCTCGGACTATGAGATAAGTGGTCACTGTACTGTGAGAAAAGGAGGCGGTGTCGTGCGGAATATCGCGCTGATTTTGATGTATAACGGCACGGCCTACCACGGCTGGCAGGTGCAGAAGACGGAAATTTCCGTGGCGCAGACGTTGGAGCGCGGGCTTTCGATGGTCTGCGGCCACGCCGTCAAGGTCACGGGCTGCGGGCGCACGGACGCGGGCGTTCACGCCGAGCATTACGTGGCGAATTTCCGCACCGAGTCGCGTATTCCCGTCGAGCGGCTGCCGTTCGCGGTCAACACGCACATCCCGGAGGACATCGTGGTCAAGGCGGCCTACGAGGTGGCGGAGGATTTCAACGCCATCGGGTCGTGCATAAAAAAGGAGTATACCTACCGCATTTATAATTCGCGCATTAAGAATCCTTTTTACGTAAATCGGGCGTATTTTTACCCAAAACGGCTCGATGAGCAACTAATGGACCGCGCCGCACGTGCGTTTGAGGGGACGCATGACTTCGCTTCCGTTCGCAGTGTCGGCACAAATGTTCGCAGTACGGTACGAACCGTTCACTATTGCCGCGTGACGCGCAGCGGCGAGCTGCTGGAATTGAAGGTATGCGCCGACGGATTTTTGTATAATATGGTACGAGCCATCACCGGGACGGTGCTGTACGCCGCCGAGGGAAAGCTCACGCCGGAGGACATCCCGCGCATTTTGGACGCCGGGAACAGGACGCTGGCAGGACCGACCGCCCCTCCGGGCGGACTGTACCTGACGCGCGTGTGGTATGAGGATGAACGACTGAATGGATAATTTGGATTTTACCCGGGGCGACACGCAGGAGGAACAGCCCCGCCGCGTGGCCAAACGGCGGCGCAGGCCGTTTCTTATATTGCTGGCGGCGGCGGTGCTGGCGGTGGGCGCGGTGACGGCGGCGGTGCTGCTCGACCGCAGCAGCTTTGACGGGCTGCGCCGCAGCATCATCTACGCCAAGGCGGACAAGGACGAGAACGGCTGCGCCCAGCTCTACCGCTACAACAGCGACCGGTCGGGGCGTTTCGCCTCGCTGGAGGGCAGCCTCGCCATCGTCTCCATGCATCAGGTGACGGTGCTGGACGAGAAGAATAAGAGCGTCTACGAAGAGCCGGTGAAGTTCACCTCCCCGGCACTCTACGCCGCCGGAGATCGCGCCGTGGCTTACGACGTGGGCGGCACGGTGCTGTATGTTCTCTCGGACAAGGGGCTTGTCTACCGCCTCGACTGCGCCGGAGAGATACTGACCGCCGCACTCAACGACAGGGGCTGGCTCACCGTGGTGTGCGGCGAGAGTGGCTGCAAGGCCGCCGTGCGCGTCTACGACCGCTCGGGACAGGCGGTGTTCGCCTTCCTCTCCGCCGACCGCTTTGTGATGACCGCCGCGCTGTCCGACGACTGCAAGACGATGGCAGCGGTGACGATGGGAGAGGAAAACGGCGTGTTCGCAAGCTACGTGGTCTTCTACCGCGTCAACAGCGAGCAGGAGGCTGCACGCTGCACGCTGCGCGGCAGCGTCGTCTACGATATGGCCGCCTCCGGCAGCGGCTTTTGTGCCGTGACGGAGGAGCAGCTCTGCTTCATCGATGCGGACGGCGTGATGACGGCGGCCTACGACTACGGCGGCGACTACCTGCGCCGCGTCAGCGTCAGCTCGGACGGCTACGCCGCGCTGCTGCTGGGACATTACCGCACGGGGACGCAGAACCGCCTTGTGACGGTCGGCACGGACGGGCAGGAGATGGCCTCACAGGAGCTGGACGCGGAGGTGATAAGTCTTTCCGCCGCCGGACGCTACGTGGCACTGCTGACGACGGATCACGTCTCCATCTACGATAAGCAGCTCCTGCCCATGGCCGCGCTGGACGAGGTCAGTCAGGCACGCGAGGTGCTGATGCGCGAGGACGGCTCGGCCGTTTTGGCGGGCAGCACGTCCGCAAGTCTCTATTTACCCTGAGGAGGGGTCAAGCATGAACGGAAATATCTCCATCTTTGTTGATTTGCTCATCGCCGCGCTGCTGGTGCTGTCGGCACTGCTGGGCGCGCGGCAGGGCTTCGTGCAGGCGTTGACGCGGGTCGTCGTGGTCGTCGCGGCGCTGCTGCTGGCGGGCTGGATTGCCGGGAAGCTGGCAGAGCCGGCGGCCCAATGGCTTGAGCCGATGCTGACGGAGAAGTTAGCACAGCGGCTGACTGCGCAGGGACAGACCGACGACGCCGGGACGATGCTCGCCGCCTTCGGCTACACGGGCGAGACGCTCGACCGACTCGTGGACAGCGTCACGGAAAAGACCCGCGAGGTGGGAGAGACGCTGCTCTCCGCCGTGGTGGACACGGCCATCAAATCCGCCGCCTACGCGGTGGTGTACGTGGTGTCGTTCCTGCTGCTGATTCTTTTACTGCGGCTGGCACTGACGCCGCTGCACCTCTTTACAAGGCTGCCCGTCGTCCACGGCGTGAACGCCGTGCTGGGCGCTGCGCTGGGACTGGTCAAGTGCGTGCTGCTGCTCTTTTTGGCGGTATGGGCAATGCAAAAATGGCAGCTCTTCATCACGGCGGACATGGTGGAGCACTCGATACTGCTGAAATTTTTTGCCACGAACAGCCCCTTGGACATGATCGCAAAGCTGTGAAGACGGCCATACTATATCACCACGGATGACGGAGGTTCACCATGCAACCCACACTTTGTTCCAAATGTAAGAAAAACGTAGCCGTCGTGTTCATCTCGCGTATGAACGAGAAAAACGAGATGGTCAACGAGGGCCTTTGCCTGAAATGCGCCGCCCAGTTAGGGCTTCCTCAGGTGGAGGATATGATGAAGCGTATGGGCATTACACCGGAGGATTTGGAAAACATCAACTCCGAAATGATGCAGGCGTTCGGCGGCGCGGAGGAGATGAGCGACCTCCCCGAGAGCGGGGAGGAGGACGAGGACGAGGAGAGCGGCAAAACCGCGACGTTCCCGTTCCTCAACCGTATCTTCGGCAGCGGCGGCGCCCCGGCGCAGCAGCCCCAGCCGCCCGCCGAGGGCGGCGGACAGCCAGCCACAGGGCGCAAAACAGAGAAAAAGCGGAAGTTTTTGGACAATTATTGTATCAATTTAAGCCGCCGCGCCCGCGAGGGCAAGCTCGACGCCGTCATCGGCCGCGAGCAGGAGATCGAGCGGGTGGTGCAGATTCTAAATCGCCGCCAGAAGAACAACCCCTGCCTCATCGGCGAGCCGGGCGTGGGCAAGACCGCCATCGCCGAGGGGCTGGCACAGCGTATCGCCGCCGGGGACGTGCCGTTCAAGCTGCGCGACAAGGAGGTCTATCTGCTCGATTTGACGGCACTGGTGGCCGGTACGCAGTTCCGCGGCCAGTTTGAAAGCCGCATGAAGGGGCTGATCGAGGAAATACGCAAGGCCGGGAACGTCATCCTCGTCATCGACGAGGTACACAACATTGTGGGCGCGGGGGATGCCGAGGGCAGCATGAACGCCGCCAATATCCTCAAGCCCGCCTTGAGCCGCGGCGAGATTCAGGTCATCGGTGCGACGACGTTCAACGAATACCGCAAGCATATCGAGAAGGACAGCGCGCTGGAACGGCGTTTCCAGCCTGTCACCGTCAACGAGCCGAGCATTGAGGACACACTGAAAATTTTGCAGGGGATCGCGCACTACTACGAGCAGTTCCACGGTGTGTCTATCCCGCAGGGTGTGCTGCGTCAGGCGGTGCTGCTGTCCGAGCGGTATATCACCGACCGCTACCTGCCCGACAAGGCCATCGACCTCATTGACGAGGCCTGCTCCGACCTGAATCTCCACGATGCGGACATCAACCGCCGCATGGAGCTGGAACGCGACCTCCAAAATGTCACCTTTGAGCGCGAAACGCTCATGTCCGCTCAGCCGCCGGAGGGGCAGGCGTTTACCGAGCGAGAGCTGGATGAGCGCTACGCCCGTATCGCTGAGCTGCGCAGTCAGGAGATACGCATACAGGACGAGCTGAACGTCCTGAAGGCCAAGGGCGCACCGCAGCTGACGATGGAGAGCATTGCCCGTGTCATCGAGATGTGGACAAAGATCCCCGCCAGCAAGATCAAGGAGGAGGAGTTCAAGCGTCTGGCCGAGCTGGAGCAGCGTCTCCGCGCCCATGTCATAGGGCAGGATGAGGCCATCGCCGCCGTCTCCGCCGCCATCCGCCGTCACCGCGTGGGCATTTCTCCCAAGCATAAGCCCGTCAGCTTTATCTTTGTCGGAGCGACGGGCGTCGGCAAGACGGAGCTGGTCAAGCAGCTCGCGGATGACCTGTTTGACGCGCCGGAGAGCCTGATACGCCTCGATATGTCCGAGTTCATGGAAAAGCACTCCGTCTCCCGCATCGTGGGCAGCCCGCCGGGCTACGTGGGCTATGACGAGGCGGGGCAGCTCACGGAGAAGATACGGCGCAAGCCCTACTCCGTGGTGCTGTTTGACGAGATCGAGAAGGCACACCCGGACGTGCTGAACGTGCTGCTGCAGATTTTGGACGACGGGCAGATCACCGACGCCCACGGGCGCAAGGTGAATTTCGAGAACACCGTCATCGTCATGACGTCCAACGCGGGTTCGGACACGAAATCCTCCGGCGCGGTGGGCTTCGGCGGCAGCGGCGACGATCAGGGCAGGGAGCGTATCATGAAAGCGCTGCGCGACTTCCTGCGCCCGGAGTTTTTGAACCGCGTGGACGAGATCGTCTGCTTTAACCACCTGACGCGGGAGAATTTCTCCGGCATTGCCTGTATCATGCTGGACGAGCTGAAGACCAGCCTTGAGGAAAAGGGACTGACCTTCCGCTACGACGATGCGCTGGTGGATTACCTCGTGGAGAAGTCGTATTCTCAGACCTACGGCGCACGAAACCTGCGCCGCCTGATTCAAAAGGAGCTGGAGGATCCCATGGCCTCGCGCCTGATCGACAGCTTCGAAAATCCCATTACGCATATCTCGGCCACCGCTGCCGACGGCGCGGTGCAGCTTCAAGCACTGTGAGGTGACGACCATGCTGTTTCGCAAGGACATTGAACCCCGCTGCGCCTACTGCGCACGGGGCAGCCGTATCGGTGAGGAGAAGGTCGCCTGCGTCAAGCGCGGCGTTGTCGCGCCGGAGTACCACTGCGGCGCGTTCATCTACGACCCGCTGCGGCGCGTGCCGCCGCGCCCCGTCAAGCTGAATACGGACAAATTGAACGCGGAGGATTTCGAGCTATGAACGGAGGAAATATGATGCGGCCGAGCCGGGTACACGCCGTCTATTTCAGTGGCACGGGAACCACAAAAAAGGCCGTCACCCGTATCGCCCGCCGCTTGGCGGAGACGCTGGGCGCGGATTATGTCGAGTACGACTACACCTTGCCCGCTGCGCGGCAGCGGGAGGTGCATATCCCCGCCGGGGAGCTGGCGGTGGTGGGCTGTCCCACCTATGCGGGGCGTGTGCCGAATTTGCTCATGCCCTACCTGCGCGACTGCGTCCGCGGCGAGGGCGCGCTGGCCGTGCCTGTGGTGTTGTTCGGCAACCGCAACTATGACGACGCGCTGATGGAGCTTTCCAAGCTCCTGACGGCGGGCGGCTTTACCTGTATCGGCGGCGGTGCGTTCGTGGGCGAGCATAGCTTCTCCCGTACCCTCGGCGCAGGGCGGCCCAACGCGGCGGACGAGGCGCAGATGGACGAGCTGGCCGACGGCGTGACCGCTAAGCTTCGGGCAGGAGAGGTACGCCCCGTCACCGTGGGCGGCTGCGACCCCATTCGCCCCTACTACACGCCTCGCGACCGCCACGGAAACCCCATCAACATCCTGAAGGTCAAGCCGAAGACGGACATGGCGAAGTGCAGCGGCTGCGGCTGGTGCGCCGCCCACTGTCCGATGGGCAGCATCGACCCGGCGGACGTGTCGCAGGTCAACGGCGTGTGTATCAAGTGCTGCGCCTGCGTCAAGGGCTGTCCCACCGGGGCGAAGTATTTTGACGACCCGGGCTATCTCTTCCATACGTCCGAGCTGGAGGAGGTCTATGACCGCCCTGCGCAGGATGCGCTGTTTTTGTAACGTGAGAGATAACATATGAAATATCCCTACTTACTTTTGGATGCCGACAATACGCTCTTCGACTTCGACCGCAGCAACCGTGTGGCCTTTGACACCGTCTGCGCCGCCTTCGACCTGCCGGACGATGACGGAACGTTCGCACTCTACGAACGCTGCAACAACGAGATGTGGGCGGCGTTTGACCGAGGCGAGTGTACGAAGGAATTTTTGGTGGTGGAGCGATTTCGCAACTTCCTGCGTGCGCTGGGTGCGGAGCGCGACCCGGCGGCGTGTAACGAGCTGCACCTGCGCACCCTCGGGCAGCAGTCATATCTCCTTCCCTACGCGGAGGAGGTCTGCCGTGAGCTGAGCCGCGAGCATAGGCTCTACCTCGTCACGAACGCCGTGGCCGCCGTCCAGCGCAGCCGCCTTGCACGCAGCAGCCTCCGACAGTATATCACCGATGCGTTTATCAGCGAGGAGGCGGGCGCGGCCAAGCCCGACCCTGCGTATTTTGACTACGTTTTTGCCCATATCGAGGGCATTACGCGGGAGAACTGTATCGTCATCGGCGACAGCCTTTCCAGCGATATGCGCGGCGCGAACAACTACGGCCTGCCGTGCTGCTGGTACGATACGAGGAACACACCCGATCCGGAGGGGCTGCGGATCGACCATCGGATATCCGACCTGCGGCAGCTCTACGAGATCGTGTGAAGAATTAGCGGAGCTTATCGCAGCGGCGGTATTATCAAAGATGGAAGAATCTGTCGAAAAGGCGTTGACAAAGGCGGTGCGCTGTGGTATCCTGACCAAGCTGTTCTTTGAACGCAGCGCCGCACGGCCAATCGGTTAACTGCAAAAAAATCATCGAAAAGTGAAAATAGTAGTTGACAAGATAGCAGGTATGTGGTAAAGTAATGA
>CAVGSO010000041.1:0-15787 GCA_963631875.1 Firmicutes bacterium CAG:341
TGTAGACGGAGGTCTTGTCCGCGCTCACGGTGATGGTCGTTGTGCCCGCCTTCTTCAGCGTGACGGTGAGCGTCCCGTCGTTGTCCGCTACGGTTGCCACGTCGGTATTGGAACTTTTCACTTCAAACTTTGTTGCGTCGCCAACGTAGGTGTACTCCAACTTCGCGGTCTTTTCGCTGAGCTTGGCGGAGGTGTTGCCCGTGATTTTGATGGTGGCGTCTTTGTAGGGGACGGTGTAGGAAGTATCCCTGGTCACCGTAACACCGTTCACCGTCACACTGCCGTCACCGCTGTTGGTGATGACGACCTCGGCGGGGACCTCCGTAAAGGTTGCAGCGCCGCTGAGGACGGTGACATTCTCGCCGTCCTTTGCCGCTGTGTAGGCATCGTCAATATTCTCCACGCGCTTAACGCCCTCGATGTCAGCGACCTGACCCCCGAATACTTCCATCCCCACATTTTCGGTGTTGCCCGTGAAGGTCACCTTGAACTGCTTGCCGTAGTCCAAGCTGCCCTCAGTCTTATCATCGATGGAATACGCCCACTTGCAATTTTCATCGTAGGTGCAGTTTGTGATGGAGATAGAGCCAATCGTGCCGCCCTCCTGAACCTCCGTCGAACGGGGGTTGCAGTACACGCCGGTATACAAACCCTTGAACGTGCACTTGTTCAGGCTGATGGCATACTCGGAATTAAAGCCGAGGCAAGCCACGTAGTCATCACCGGATGCATTCCCGGCAAACGTGGCGTTTTCAACCGTTAGGCTGCCCGTCAACAGACCCTCGCTACCACTGCCAGATCCATTGCTATAATGATTGAACGCCGTGTGATCGAGGGTGATGGTTTTGCTGTTGCCTTCGATAACAATGTTCTTCCCGTTGATGTCCACGCCATTTTTGGCCAACGTAATATTCTCCAGCAGCGTGATGGTCGTTTTCGTTCCGGCGGTAACTGCTTTGACAGCATCGTCCAAAGTTTTATAGGTATACTCGCCGATTTGCGCGACGGGATTGCTTGTGGCTGCACCGTCACCGTCACCGCCTGCCCATGCTGTCGGCAATAGCGATAACGCCATGACGAGCGCCATGATGGTTGCCAATAGCTTCTTCATTGTGTTTCCTCCTAAAAAAATAAAATTTTTTGGCTCGCAGAGCCGAGTCGTTTCGGGCGCAGCCCGAAACGAGGGGGTGTTTTTACTCCCTCTCCCACAGGAGAGGGAGTAGTTTCATTGTAACAGATTTGTTACCAAATGCAAGAGGGAAATGCAAAAAAGTTGAAATATTTTCAGGGGGCAGATTGCTCCGCCGCTTCGCGCCTCAGAAGGACAGGGCTTTTTGTGCTGTCAATCGTCCAGCGTTGTCACCGTGCCGATGAAGATGGGCAGGCAGGCGTGCGTGTCCACGATCATGTAGAGGAACGGGCGGTTCAGCACCACGCTCTTCGTCTCCGTCGGTGCGGCGGAGGCGGCATCCGTCTCGATCGACGTTGCGGCGGCGGCGCGTGTCCCCTCCTCGTCCACCTCGATGTGCGTCTTGTGCAGGACGCTGCTGACGTAGAGCGTATCGTCACTGGCGCTGGCGATATTCCGCAGGTCGGCGGTGGTGCGGTCAAAGAGGTCGGTAATGCCCATCGCCTTCAGCGTCTCGGTCAGCTCCAGCGACGTCTCGCCGTCAAATTCCGGCAGCGCGGCCTCCACGCTGTCGTACCGGTGCTTGCTGATGAGGTCGTAGAGCGCGTCGCCGTCCAGCGCGGAGAGCAGCTCGGAGAGCGTCGTCCCCTCGTCCGGCAGCAGGGCCGCGAAGGCGTAGCGTTCCCCGGCGTAGTGCTTCAGAAACCCGGTCGCGCCGTGGCCGGAGAGGTAGATGCTCTCCTTGCTCCACATGAAGTCCGCGTCCTCCCGCGTGCCGTCGGCGGCGGTGAAAACGCCCTCCTGCACGTCGCTCTTTTCGTAGGCCGTCTTCCACTTGCCCTCAAAGGCGGCGGCGTTGATGAGGTAGAGCATCGTCAGCTCGTCGGGCGCGCGCTCCGGCAGAATGCTGTCGATCATGTCGTTCGTCTTTTGCTCCACCCAGCCGTTCACGTCGTCGGGCAGCGTTTGGTCGAAGGCGGAGCGGTAGACCTCCGCGCCGTAGTAGTCCACGCAGGTGCGCAGGAAATCATCCTCCGCGCGGAACACGTCACGCAGCCACAGGGAGTTGGCGAGGGAGAGACGGGTGGTCTTGTCGTTCTCCGGCAGGCTCATGCGGAAGGTGTAGAGGTAGTCGTTCAGGTCGCTGACCGACATTCCCACCGCGTCCTCGATCTGTGAGAGCGTGTCGCCGGACGCGCCGTTGGCCGTCATGCCCAGCGCATACAGGATGGAGATCGGTGAAACCAGCCGCCCCGTGCGCCCGGCGTCGGTGTTTTTCAGCAGGGACAGCGCGAACTGCGCCACCTCCGCGCCGCCGGAGGTCAGATCGGTGGAGGTGTCCATCGGTGTTGGGGTGATGTCCTTCGTGAGCTGTCGGGCGCGGATGCCGCAGCCGAACAGGGGCAGTGCCGTCACCAGTGCGAGCAGCAGCGCCGCGATACGTTTCTTCATGAGGAAGCCTCCTTTTCCGTGTCGTTCACTTATATAGACGCGATGGGGAGGGGAAACGTTCCCCCAAAAAACAGAATTCTCAGCGCGGGCGGCGTACCCGCCCCGCGTTTCAATCGTAGTAGTGCGTCTCGTCCTTGAGCGCCATCGGCAGACCGTTGTGGTAGACGGGGATGGTCTCGAACTTGAAGCGGCTGGCGCGGTGCTTTTCGTCGATCTGCGCCTTGATGGCCGGATCGACCACGCCGCGGCGCACGTACTCGTTCACCGCGTGGTAGGTAAAGCCCAGATTGTCCTCGTCGGTAAGTCCCGTCAGGCCGTCGGACGGCGGCTTGATGAGAAAGCGCTCCGGCAGACCCAGCGCGCGGCCGAGGGCGATGACCTCCTCGGTCGTATACATCCCCAGCGGCGAGAACGCCCCGGCGCTGTCGCCGTAGATGGTGCAGTAGCCCACCCAGTCCTCGCTGAGATTGCTGGTGTTGATGACCGTGCCGCCGGGCAGGGACTGCGCCACGGCGTACAGCGTGGCCATGCGGACGCGGCTGGGCAGGTTCACCGTCGTCTGGCGGCTGACCTCAAGCCCCGCCTTTTTCAGCTCGCTGACCACGCCCTCCACCGCGTCGTGGATGTTGACGGTCGCGTGGGGAAGGTTCAGATGCTCCACCAGTGCCTGCGAATAGTCGATGTCGGGCTGGACGCCGTTGGGCATCAGCACGCCGAAGACGTTCTCGCGGCCGTAGGCCGCCACGGACAGCGCCGCCACGGTCGAGCTGTCCTTGCCGCCGGAAATGCCGATGACGGCGGTCTTTCCGTGACACTCGTCCATGCGCTCGTGCATCCATTCCAGCAGCCCGGCAAGCTGGAGCTGAGGGTTAAATTCCATAGAGATGCCTCCCTTCGTTCGTTGCGCCTATTGTATCGCGTTCCGGCGGATTTGACAAGAGAAAATCCGGCGTGGAGGGAAACAACACCGCACCCCGGGGAGCCGCTCATGCAAACGGTGTACCGGGGTGCGGTGTACATTGTAGTATGTATTATGCATTTTCGCGGGCGCGGCGGATGTCCTCCGGCAGCAGCGTCATCAAATCGTCGCGCGTCACGCTCGGGAGCTTGGCGAGCCGCTCGTTCTGCGCCACGAGGATATGCTCGAAGATATTCCGCACGCCGCGGGCGTTGCCGAAGCCGTCGCCTGCGGTGCGCTCGGCGGCGATATAGTCCCGCACGAGCGGCTCTGCTTCCGGCGCGAGGACGTAGCCCTTGCCGCAGCGCATTTTGAAGATGGCCATCAGCTCGTCGAGTGAGTAATCCTCAAAGAGCAGAAAGCGGTTGAAGCGGCTCTCAAGGCCGGGGTTGGAGTGGATGAACTTGTCCATCAGGTCGGTGTAGCCCGCAACGATGACGACCAGATCGTCGCGGTGATCCTCCATCGCCTTGAGCAGCGTGTCGATGGCCTCCTGCCCGAAGTCATTCTCCGACCTGCCGTTGAGGGCATACGCCTCATCGACAAACAGCACGCCGCCCATCGCTTTTTCGATGACCTTCTGCGTTTTGATGGCCGTCTGTCCCACGTACCCGGCCACGAGGCCGCTGCGGTCCACCTCCACGAGCTGCCCCTTGGAGAGAATGCCGAGGCTGCGGTAGATGCGTGCCATCATCCGCGCCATCATCGTCTTGCCCGTGCCGGGGTTGCCCGTGAAGACCATGTGCAGCGACATTTCCTCGGTCGGCAGGTCATGCTCGCGCCGCAGCTTGAAGACCTGCACCATGTTGATGAGGTCGCGTACCTCCTTTTTCACCGCCGCGAGGCCGATGTAGCCGTCCAGCTCGGCAAGGAGGTCGTCGAGCTTCTCCGGCGGCGGAAGCGCCGCGTCCTCCGGCTTTTCCTCGCCGGACTTCGGCGCGTCGGCGGTCGGCGCGGTCGGTGTCTTGGGTGTGCTTTCGGCGGGAACGCCCCAAAAATCGCTGTTCACGCGCCTCATGCTATGCTCCGTCATGGAGCGGATCACGTCGAGCTGCTGCAAAATGATCTCGTCTTTTTTATCCATAGCCGTGTTGCCCTTTCATCGAAATCGGATATGCGCCGTGGCGCGAAGCAGGAGGGAGGTCACGAACCCGGTCAGCGCCCCCGTGAAGAGGGAGACGGCCAGCAAAAACGGCAGGTAGCCCAGCACCATCGGGCTGCCGAGCGTGATGACCGCCGCCGCCATTTGGCCGATATTGTGCGCCGCCGCGCCGCCGATGGACACCCCGTAGACCGAGAGCTTCCGCCACCGCCGCAGCAGGAGCATAACGCCCATGGCGGCGAGACCGCCCAGCGTGCTGAAGAGCAGTGCCGAGACGTTCCCGGCGAACAGCCCGCCCAGCAGACACCGCACAAGCAGAATCGTCAGCGCCTCCGGCGCACCGAGGCGGTAGAGCGCGAACACCGTGACGATGTTGGCAAGCCCCAATTTCACGCCCGGCACAGGCACGACGGCCGTCACCGGGAAGAGATTTTCCAGCGTACTCAGCCCTAATGCGAGCGCGGAGAGTACGGCGCACAGAGCGATATTTCTTGTCGTCCACCGCATTACGTCACCCCACGATCACATCCGGCGCGTCGCCGTCGGACGAGCCCTCAAGGCAGATCACCACCTGCGCCGGGAGGCAGACGATGGACTGTCCCGCGCGGGTGATGACCCCGGTGTGGACGCAGTCCTGCGTCGGACAGTCGCTCTCGGAGACATAGACGCCCATCCCCTTTGCGCCGGGCAGGTCGTTGTAGGACGGCGAGACCGAGAGCGTGTAGCCGCTGCGCCCCTTGATGCGTGTGGGCGTGTCCGGCATCGCCGTCAGGGGGATGCGCTCGATCTCCTCGCCGCCCACGGAGATGACCACCGTCAGCGCGCCGCTCTGCGAGCGCGGCAGGTAGAACGCCAGCGCCGCCGCGACGGCCAACAGTACCACCGCCAGCGCGACGAGTGCGTCACAGCGGTTGAATTTTGTGTCAGTCTGCCAGCGCCCGGTAGACATAGTCACTGCCCTCCGCTTCGTGGAAATACTCGGAAAGACCGGGGGTGTAGACCACCCGACCGTCCGCCGTCACCAATACCATGTCAAAATCCCCGTGCGCGCGCCAGAAGTCCTCCGCGCCCTGCTCGCCCATGACGTAGAGCGCCGTGGAGTAGGCGTCCGCCCGCGTCCCGACCAGTGTCTCGCCGCTGCGCGGCAGGATGACGGACACGCTCAGGAGGTCGCCCTGCACGGGATAGCCCGTCTCGGGGTCTAAAATATGCTGATACACCGTGCCGTCCGGCGCGGTGAAATACCGCTGATAGCCGCCGGAGGTCACGATGAAGTGGTCTGTCAGCGACAAAAGGCAGACGTAGGCCGCGCTGTCGCTCGGGTCTTGGATGGCCACGTTCCACGCATTTTGCCCCTCGCGGCTGTAAACGTACACGTTGCCGCCCAAATTGGCACAGGCGCGGTCCACGCCCGCACCGACCAACAGCGAGGCCGCCTTGTCGGAGGCGTAGCCCTTGGCGATACCGCCGAGGTCGATGGCGCAGCCCTCGTCGAGCTGCGCGTTTCGTCCGTCCAGATGGATATGCTCGCTGCCCACGAGCGGCAGCAGCGCGTCGATCTCCGACTGCGACGGGACGCGGGGGTCGTCGGAGGTGATGCTCCACAGTGTAACGAGCGGCGCGATGGTCACGTCGAACGCGCCATCCGTCTCGCCGCTGTACTTCAGTGCCGCCGCCAGCAGCGCCGCCGTCTCCTCGTCCAGCACCGCGTTGCCCTCCGCGTTCAGGCGGCTGACGCTGCTGGTGTCGATGGTGCGGCTGAGGGTGCGCTCAAGGCGGTTGATCTCCTGCGACACCGCACTCACCGCGTCTGCGCCGCCGCTGCCCTCGGCGGTGGCGGTCATGTAGGTGTCCATGGCGAAGAACTCAACGCTGGCTTCCTGCGCCTGACCGCAGCTGCACAGCGCGATGGTCAGCAGGAGCGGCAGCAGCAGACAAGCGAGCTTTTTCACAGCTCCCGCCGCCCTTCCAGTGCCCGCATCAGCGTCGCGTCGTCGGCAAACTCCAAATGCCCGCCGACCGGAATGCCGTAGGCCAGCCGCGTGACCTTCACGCCGAACGGCTTGAGCAGCCTCGCCAAATACAGCGCCGTGGCCTCGCCCTCCGTGTCCGGGTTCGTGGCCATGATGACCTCGGTGATACCGCCCTGCGCCACGCGGTCAAGCAGGGACTTGATGTGCAGGTCGTCCGGCCCGACGTGGTTCATGGGCGAGAGCACACCGTGCAGCACGTGATACCGCCCGCGGTACTCGCGGCTGCGCTCAATGGCGATCACGTCCCGCGCCTCGGCCACCACGCAGATGGTCGTCTCGTCCCGTTTCCCATCGGCACAGATGGGACATAAGCCCCCGGCGGTCAGGTTTTGGCACACCGGGCAGAGCGTCACGCTGCGCTTGGCCTCGGTGATGGCCGAGGCGAACGCCTGCGCCTCCTGCTCCGGCAGACTCAGCACATAGAACGCCAGCCGCTGGGCGGACTTGTAGCCCACGCCGGGCAGCTTGGCGAATTGCTCCACTAAATTTTCCAGCGGTGCGGGGAAATATTCCATACGCGCTTACCCTCTCAGCTCGGCGATACGCGCCGGAATGTCCTCGGCCTTGTAGACGGCGCTCCCAGCCACCAGCACGTTTGCCCCGGCGGCGATACACGCATGGCACGTCACCGCGTCCACGCCGCCGTCCACCTCCAGCTCGCATTCAGGATTCATTTTATCGATAAAGCCCCGGATGGCCTGAACCTTGGGCATCATGTCGGCCATGAACTTCTGCCCGCCGAAGCCCGGCTCGACGGTCATCACCAAGATCAGCTCCACCTCGCGGATAAAGGGCAGCACGGCCTCCGCCGCCGTCTTGGGCTTGACGACCACGCCCGCCTTCTTGCCCTTGGCGTGGATCTTGCGGATGGCCTCGTGGAGATGCTCCTCCGTGTCGGCCTCCACGTGGCACGTCACGATGTCCGCGCCCGCGTCGCAGAACTGCTCTACATAGCGCACCGGGCGGTCGATCATCAGATGGACGTCCAGCGGCAGGGCGGTGGTGGGACGGATGCACTTGACCACGGGAATACCAATAGAAATATTGGGGACGAACAGCCCGTCCATGACGTCCACGTGGACGTAGTCGGCCGTGGCGATTTTTTCAATATCCCGCCCTAAATAGGCAAAATCGGCGGAGAGAATGGAGGGAGCGACCTTGATCATGGAAAAAACTTCCTTTCCGAGATGCGCCGCCCGCCTGTTTTCGGAAGCACCGCGGCGCGATAAAATACGGGTATATTATACCAAATCCCTGCCGCGTTTGCAACCTTGATGTCAGCACCTGTACCGCCGATATTCTGCGCCGAACGCTTATTTGGACCGCGGGATACATGGATTTTCCGCGCTTGCGGCGGGTGATTTTGAAAATATGCAAAATTCCCGAAGTGAATTGCAAAAAAGTCTTGCATTTCTTTTCGGAAGATGTTAAAATATCATCCTGCGTGGAAGTGTATCCTTCCAGCGTGTAATTTCAAGTCGGGGAGGTGTTTGGTTTGCCGAATATCAAGTCTGCTAAGAAGCGCGTTTTGGTGGCAGAGGCGAGGAACGCTCGCAACAAAGCCAATCGGTCCGCACTGAAGACTGCTATCAAGAAGTTCGAGGCTGCTGCCGTTGAAGGCAATCGCACCGAGGCCGAGGGTACGTACAAGGTCGCGGTCAAGGCGATCGACAAGGCGGCTGCGAAGGGTCTGCTGCACAAGAACAACGCGGCGCACAAGAAGAGCGCACTGACGTTGAAGCTGAACAACATTGGCTGATGAACCGAACCGAGCGGGTCTCCGAAAGGAGACCCGCTTTCCTTTTCTCTCGTCAGCTTAGACAAGAACGTCCTCCTTTGTTTGTGCAGCTTGACGAAATGGCGGAGATTTCCCCTGAAATTTCCCACAAATATCTAAAATAACAGTTGTCAGAAGCGGGGAAATCATATATAATCGGTACGTTGAGCTACTGTCCGCGGCTGTGTGGGCGGCGGACTTGAAGAAAATGAAGGGAGTACATCACTATTATGACTGCTAACGACATTCGCAATATCGCCCTGCTGGGTCACGGCGGCTCGGGCAAGACCTCCTTGGCGGAGCAGATGCTCTACATGACCAAGGGGACGGATCGCCTTGGCAAGACCGCCGACGGCAACACCGTCTGCGACTATGATGCCGAGGAGATCAAGCGTCAGATTTCCATTTCTCTGGCCTTTGCGCCCGTGCAATACAAGGGCAAGAAGATCAATGTGATGGACGCTCCCGGCAACTTCGACTTCTCCGGCGAGGCCGTCTGTGCCATCCGCGCCGCTGAGTGCGCCGTCATCGTGGGCAACGCCAAGGACGGTCTCTCCGTGGGCATGGAGCGCACGTGGAAGATGCTGGGCAAGAAGCCCCGCATGATGTTCATCAACCGCGTGGAGGAGGCCAACTCCGACTATGCCTCCTGCGTCGAGGCCATCAAGGCCAAGTACGGCACGGCCATCGCACCCATCGTGGCCACCAAGGCCGACGGCAACAAGGCCGTCACCGTCATCGTGGATTTGCTGCACAACAAGGCGTATGACGCCAAGGGCGAGTGCGCCATCCCCGCCGACATGGCCGACGAGGTGGAGACGCTCCGCGCCGAGCTGATGGAATCCGCCGCCGGTGCGGACGAGGAGCTGATGGAGAAGTTCTTCGAGACGATGGAGCTGTCCGCCGAGGATATGGCCAAGGGGCTGAAGATCGGCGTGCGCGAGGGCAGCGTCTGCCCCGTGCTGTGCGGCAGCGCGCTGACCGGAATGGGCGTGGATATGCTGATGCAGACCATCGTGGACCTCGTCCCCGTGGCCACCGATATGCCCGCCGAGGCCGCCGAGGATGATGACGGCAACGCCATTGAGGTCGCCTACGATCCCAACGGCAGCACCGCCGCGTTTGTCTTCAAGACCATCTCCGACCAGTACGGCAAGTACTCCATGATCAAGGTCATCCGCGGCAAGGTCACAAGCGATATGTCCCTCTACAATATGACCACGGGCAATACCGAGAAGCTCGGCCGCCTGTATACCATGAAGGGCAAGAAGAACGAGGAGACGAAGGAAATCTGCTGCGGCGACATCGGCGCGATCGGCAAGATGGACAAGGTCAAGACCGGGGACACGCTCTGCGAGCCGAAGACCTATGTCAAGTTTGCGCCGCTGGCCTTTGCGCCCGCCTGCTACGAGCGCGCGATTTCCCCGAAGACGAAGCAGGAGATCGAGAAGCTGGGTACGGGTCTGAACAAGCTGAACGAGGAAGACCCGACGTTCTTCGTCACCAACAACGCCGAGACGCACCAGACCGTGATCTCCGGCGCGGGCGACATTCAGATCGACGTGCTGTGCAGTAAGCTCAAGTCCCGCTTCGGCGTGGACGCGGAGCTGGATACGCCGCGCGTTGCGTACCGCGAGAAGATCCGCAGCACCGTGCGCAAGCAGGGCCGTTATAAGAAGCAGACCGGCGGCAGCGGCCAGTTCGGCGACGTGCATATCATCTTCGAGCCGCAGACGGAGCAGGAGGATATGATCTTTGAGGAGAACGTGTTCGGCGGCTCCGTGCCGAAGAACTACTTCCCCGCCGTGGAAAAGGGTCTGCGCGAGAGCTGCCTGCACGGCGTGCTGGCGGGCTATCCCGTCGTGTTCCTCAAGGCCACGCTGGTGGACGGCTCTTACCACCCCGTCGATTCCTCCGAAATCGCGTTCAAGCTGGCCGCCAACCTCGCCTTCAAGGCCGCGCTGCCCGAGGCCAAGCCCGTGCTGATGGAGCCGATCGGTGAGCTGAAGGTCACCATTCCCGACAGCTATCTGGGCGACGTGATGGGCGATCTGAACAAGCGCCGCGGCCGCGTGATGGGCATGAACCCCACGGGCGACGGTGAGCAGGTGCTGGAGGCCGAGGTGCCGATGGCCGAGATGATGAGCTACGCCATCGACCTGCGCTCCATGACCCAGTCCCGCGGCACGTTCACGTTCAACTTCGTCCGCTATGAGGACTGCCCCGCCGCCGCGCAGGAGAAGGCCATTGCCGAGGCCAAGGCACTCGCCGAGGCCGAGTAATTCGGCACCTTGCAGCGGCTGCGGAAGCAAACGTACAGAGTAAAGCAGGGCAGGTTCGGAATGCTTCCGAACCTGCCCTGTTTATATGTAGTCTTTAAGCTTCGATAACGATGAAGCCGATCATGGGCTTCCCGGCGTCATTTACGAGGGCCAGCTCGCGGTCCACGCGGGCGTAATGGGACTGCCCGCACATCTCCACAAGCAGGACACTGTCACAGGCGTTGAGCTGCTGCACCGCTGCGGCGTCGCGCAGCAAGCCTCCGGCGCAGATCACCTGCATCTGCGGCAGTTTCTGCCGCAGGAAGTCCGCCTGCGCCGTGAGCAGTGCATCCTCCGCGTCGCCGCTGACGAGCAGTATTTTCCCTTCACCGCAATACTGCTGCACGCAGGCGGCCAGCAGGTCGCCGGCAGCTTCGGTGTTCTCGCTGAGACGTCCCTCCAGCTTCCGCAGCCGGCGGGTCAGGCCGTCGTAGTGCTTCTCCGAGGCCAAGACACCGAGTACGCGCCCGCCGCAGGTCGTCTCCAACGCGGAGGCAGAATAGACCTTGCCGCTGAGGGCGAAGGCAACGCAGGCCGCGCCGCCCACGAGGACAGCCCCAAGGAGTGCGCCGATAAAGAACCACTTGACCGCCGCTTTGACAGCATCGCTCTCCGTGACCACTGAGGAGGTGGGTACAACCAGCTCGGAGAGTGCCGTCTCGCTGTCGCTGATCGAGGCTTCGTAGCCCTCCAGCCGCTCCTTCTCAGCGGCTTGACGGTCGCCGAGATCGGTGTCCACGGTCGCGATGGGCGTGCTGACCTCCGTTTTCAGGGTGTGTTTGCCGCTGCTCTCCGCCAACTGTGCCTGCACATCATCCAAGCCCTCCAGAATGAGCGCTTGGAGCTGCGCCGCCTTCTCGGCGCTGCCCTGCTGAATGGTAATATTGAGAATGCGATTCACACCGTCAGGCTGAGAGAACGTGAGCAGCTCACGCAGATACTGTATCTCCGTTCCGACCTGCTTGGCAATGGCATTCAGGAACGTATTGCCGTTCAGCGTGAATTGGTACGAGGCGGCGATCGCCGAGGCTGCGTCGAGGCTTTGATAGCTCATGCCCGACAGACTCTCGTCATCGGCGGAGATATAGAGGGTGACGGTCGCCGTGTAGACATTGCGGTAATCCAGGTTCATCAGCACGGAGTCATTCAGATACTCCCGCTGCTCCTCCAGCGATTGGGATGCTGTTTCGATCGTCCGCTCCAAGGCTGCCTTTTCGCGCTCATAGGCATCAAGGGCGGTCTTGTACGCCTGCTCCTGTTGGGCGCGGGCTTCGCTGTCGGTGGCTTTTTTCCACGCGGAAAAGCCTTTGTAGCCGCCCAGCAGCACCGCCAAGATGAGTGCCGCCAGCAGCCACGTTTTCCATCGGTAGAGCGCGTAGAAAAGCATATCCTTTAAGTCGATCTCTTTTTCCTGATAGTTGTTGTTCATCCCATACCCTCCGTTATTTCCGCAAAAAGCGGTATCGTGCTTTCTCATTATATAATGTTCGCGCCGATTCGTCAACCGATAAGGAAACGGCAAAGGCGGACGCTCCGCCTGTCCCCGACGAATGTTCACCGAAGGCCTGACACCTTCCCTCGGCAGCTTCACAAAATAAACCCGCCGTCGCTGGTCAGCACCTGCCCGGTGATGAAGGATGCCCGCTCGTCGGCCAAAAACGACACGGCGGCGGCGATGTCCTCCGGCGTGCCGAGCCGCCGCAGCGGCGTCTCCTGCGCAAGCTGCGGCAGCACCTCCGGCGGCAGGGCGGCGAGCATATCCGTCTGAATGACGCCGGGCGCGACGCAGTTGACGCGGATGTTCGTGGGCGCAAGCTCGGCGGCCAGCGAGCGCGTCAGGGCGATCAGCGCGCCCTTGGTGGCCGAATACGTCACCTCGCAGCTCGCGCCGCGCAGTCCCCAGATGGAGGCGACGTTGACGATACAGCCCGCGTGTTCGTGCAGCATACGCGGCAGCACGGCCTGAATGGTGTGGAACGCGCCGTCCACGTTGACGCCGAAATAGTGATGCCACAGCTCGTCTGTGACGTCCTGAAAGAGCGCCTGCCCGGCCACTCCGGCGTTGTTCACCAAGAGAGAGATCGAGCCGAGCGTCGATTCCACGCGGCGCACCATCTCGTTGACCTGCGCACGGTCGGACACGTCGGCCTGAAACGCGGCGGCGCGATGCCCGGCGGCGGTCAGCTCCGATACCAAGTCCTCGGCGCAGTCTCGCCGCTCGCGGTAATTCACGGCCACGGCGTAGCCGTCGGCGGCCAGCTGCCGCGCCACAGCTCGGCCAATTCCGCGGGATGAACCCGTCACCAGCGCGATTTTTTCCATACGAACACCTCCGTTTGAGGGCAGTATAACAAATTTTCACGGATTTGGCAAGAAAAGTGTTGACAATTCGCTCCGGATGCGCTAATATACTATCGTTGTCTGCGCGGTTAGCTCAGCTGGTAGAGCACATGCTTGACGTGCATGGGGTCACAGGTTCGAGTCCTGTACCGCGCACCATCGGAAACCCTTGAAACCACATGGTTTCAAGGGTTTCTTGCTGCCCTGAAACGGGTTTGGCCAACGGGTGATGGCGGAGAGCGGAAAGAAGCGGCAGGATGTCGCCCTTATAAACGAAACAAAAAAGCCGTCCCGGCCACAAAATCGTGACCGGGACGGTATTTTTTCACGGCTTCGGTGTCGCGGTTACTTGCCCGGCCTTGCTCAGTCCCGCAGTCCCATGGCCTGCATGATGGCCTCGACGGGTGCTACCGGGTCGCTGCCCCACGTGATCTCCGTATCCGCGCACCCGGCGGTGTCCAGCAGATTCCGCGCCTCGTCGGTCAATAGCTGCTGGTACGCGCTGTCTACCATCTCCAGCTTCTTCAGGCACTCGTCCTGCGCATCACCCTTTGCGCCGAGCCACGCGGCGGCCGCCGCGCCGATCTCCTCCGTGTCAAGCCCCGTGTTCACGCCCCAGTCCAGCAGCTTGGCCGCCGCCTGCACCGCCAGCAGCGAGGAGCCGGCCGTCCCGACGGTCACGGTCTCGTCGATCTCGTCCAAAATCGGCAGCGTCACCGTCTGCGGCTCGTCTTGTGTTTCCGTGCCTGAGGGCGTGTTGTCCGGCGTCTCCACGTCCGAGGGCGTGCTGTCCGGGGTTTCTTCGGTCTTGCCGCAGCCCGTTGTGAGGGCGGCGGTCAGCAGTACGGCCACAGCCAGCAGCAGTGTGACGATTTTCTTGCAGTGTTTCATAATTACCTCCTGTGAGCTCATTGTTGACTAAATTGTTGATATATGGTTCATGGTCGCTTTCGGCGTTCCGACCTGTCACACATGATTATGAGGAACGACACGCCGAAAAGGACGCCGCTCCCAGCCGATTGACCGACAAAACGACGCCCCATATCTGGTCCGAGTGACAGGATTCGAACCTGCGGCATCCTGCTCCCAAAGCAGGCGCGCTACCAACTGCGCTACACCCGGATATTTGACCTCCGTCATTCTACCACGGCGGCGGCAAAAAAGCAACACGCGGGGTCAAATTTCTCTCAGCGGGCAAAAAATATCTTCAGGAAACGTCCCCCGCAAACCGAAAACGCGAAAAAGCCCGCCTTGGCGGGCTTTTTCCTATTCCTGCACCACGTATTCGCCGGGGTTGATGACCTCGCCGTCGCGGCTGACGGAGAAGTGCAGGTGCGGCCCCATCTCGATCTCCGCCGCGGAGGTCGTCCCCACGCAGCCGATGACATCCCCGGCGTTCACGCTCTGCCCGGCTTCGATCGGGACATTCTGCTGCAGACTGCTGTAGCGCGTGGTGTAGCCGTCCTCATGCCGGATGACGACCGTCGTCCCCATCAGCTCGTCGTCGGTGACGGACTGCACCACCCCGGCGGCGGCCGTCTTCACCGCTGCGCCCTCGTCGGCCTGAATGTCGATGCCGTCATGGGTGCGCCAGTCGGCCATCGTGGGGTCGTACAAAAGCTCCGTCATGCTGAATACCGTCACCGTCTCGCCGCTGAGAGGGGAGACGACCTGCGGCAGCAGCACGGACGGCTCGGTGATCGCTGTCTCGACCTCGCTCTGCGCCGCCGTCTCAATCTCTGGCTCGGGCAGCACCACGGGCGTGGGCTTGACTGTGGGCGTGACGGGCGCGGCAGGCGTCGTCTCCACGGTGGGTGTTGGTTCCTTGACCGTTGTGTCGCGGTCGAAAAGGGTGAAATAGCCGACCGTCCCGGCGGTCAGCAGACACAGCGCGAACGCGATGTAGCGGCCGCGCGTGCCGAGTACCGCCCGATTTCTCCCGGATTGTTCTCTGCTCATGCACTTGCCTTTCCTTGGCGGGACACCCCGCCGCCGCCCTTTTCGGCGGGCGACAGGCCGAAATAAAAGAACCTCTGCCCGTATTTTCACCGGACAGAGGATTTTTTATTCACATTTTGCTGCGCACAGGATAGGGCTTCTTCTCGTCGGTGCGGCCTAACAGATAGTCGGTGCTTGTCTGATAAAAATCCGCCAGCTTTATCAGTACGTCCGTGGGAATGTCGCGCTTGCCCATCTCATAGTGGGAATAACAGACCTGTGTACATTTCAGATATTCCGCAAGGTCTTTCTGATATAAATCCCGATCCTCCCGCAGATCACGAATGCGTTGATACATTGTGCCGTCCTCCTTTATAGTGCTGCACAAAAGTATACGCAAAACAAATTGTTATCTTGACATATAAAACAAAATGTTATATATTATTAAATACACAACGGCAACATAAAACATAGGAGGAGATATCACATGGAAGAACCCATCACGAAGCAGACAGCGCAGACAGAACCTATACCTTCGGCAGAGGTGACATCGGAGCAGAAGCCGGAGGTCAGTCCCGTGACGGATCTAACTGTCAAGAAAAAGCCATCGCTTAAAACGGTACTTATTATCGCAGCCGCCTGCGCGGTGGTCATCACAGCTGCCGTCGTATTCTTTGCCCGAAACAGTCCCGAATCCGTCGCAAAGCGTTTTGCCATCGCATATTGCACCGATGAAA
>CAVGSO010000041.1:15797-16293 GCA_963631875.1 Firmicutes bacterium CAG:341
CCCTATATGCCTATGACGGTGAAGCATATTTGCTTGTAAATTACGATGGGGACGCAGAGGATTTTTTCGAAAAACAAAGCGAAATCTACGATGCTGATATTTCCTCATGGAGTGAGTATTACAATGTCCTTGATGCAGATCAAAAGGAGTACTTAGAGGATTGGTACGGCGAGTATGAGGTCACTGCGGAGGTTACGAGATCAAAAGATGTGTCGGTTAAAAACACCCTTGAGAATTTAGAGTCACACATAAAATATTTGGAAACACGTGTGTCCTTTGATTCAGATGCTATTACGGACGCCAAGCAGATCAGTGTTAAGATAAAGATTGCCGGGGAGGACAATATTGACCGTGAAAAGATGACCATCTACATGGTCAAAACCAGCGGCAAGTGGGGCGTTCTGGAATGGGAATTCACCGACTGAGCTTGTTATTGAAATGGAAAGACCGCCTTTCGGCGGTCTTTCCGTTTGCGCTTTTATTTGCGTTTTACTCA
>CAVGSO010000042.1:0-16141 GCA_963631875.1 Firmicutes bacterium CAG:341
TGAAGTGATAAAATAATGGTAGACACGAAAGTGCCTACCATTATTTTTATGCTATTATAGACATGGAGGTGGAAATATGGCTGGAAAATACACGATACGAAGCAAAGAGGAAAAGTTAGCTATCGTAAAGAGAAATTTAGCAGGAGAAACTTCATGGTCGCTCGAAAGAGAAACAGGATGCAGTCATCGGTTAATACAAGAGTGGACCAGAAAGTATCTTGCAGAAGGTGAAGCCGGGCTGGAAGTTAAGAAGAAACCCGGCAACCCTTTATCTCGTTATGAGCGCCGGAAGGAGCTGACCTACGAGGAGCAACTGCAGTATCAGATCGAACTGCTGAAACGAGAGCTGGTTAAGAAAGAGGCGGAGGTACTTCGCTTAAAAAAACGGAACGAACGAAAAGGGGGCGATGCCCGAAAAAGATGATCCAAGAGATGTATGCTGAGATTCAAAAGCAGACAGACAAACACTCTGTCAGCGAACTGTGTGAAATCTACGGTGTTTCCCGCAGCGGCTACTACAAGTGGCTGAAACGAGCAGAACAGTTAAACCGGTATGAGAAAACACATAAGCTACTGGATAGCTATGTCCTGGACATCCATTCCCACCATCCAATGATGGGATACCGCCAGATCAGGGACAAGCTGTGCCTTGAATTCGGTTGGATCGTCAGTGATCCTACTGTTTGGAAATCAATGAAGCGGCTGGGAATCCACGGATACACCAGGCGCAGGAAAGGTGCGGCCACTGGAACCAACTTAGAACACATCCGCTATTCCAATGTACTGAACAGAAAATTCAAAGCAGAGCGGCCTATGCAGAAGATCGTAACGGATGTTACCTACATCAAGCATAACGGTAAGTGGTATTATCTTGCAGGCTATTTGGATCTGTTCAACAACGAGATCGTGGAATGGGAACTCAGCGATACTTTTGACAATTTCCTCGTTATGAAGCCGGCAGAGCGCCTTCTGAAAAGAAAAATGAGCACCGAACACCAAGTCCTTTTGCACAGCGACCAAGGTGTCCAGTACTCATCCGCAGGTTATTGCAACCTACTTAAAGAATACAATGTAATTCAAAGTATGTCAAGAGCCGGAAACCCTCGCGACAACGCAGTTATGGAAAGTTTTTGGGGACGTTTCAAGGACACGCTGCGCAAGCACTTCCGTTACTGGGAGAGGGATGATCTGAGGTCTACCATTGAACAGGCGATCTACTATTTCAACAACGAGCGACCTGTCCGCAAACTAAATGGAAAACCACCAGTCCTGTTCAGAACAGAACTGGTGGCTTAAGAAATTTTGTGTCTACTAACTATTGACTACTTCAGTGCGTCGCACACCGGGCTTTGTTCGTTGTTTTTGTTTATTTTATTGCTCGTAGAGAATGTCCCTTGCGATGGGGCGGTAGAAGAGCTGCTCGGCCTCGGCGAAATCCTTGGTGCGGCCGAGAATCCACATCAGCTTGGCCACCGCCGCCTCCGTCGTCATGTCGTAGGCCTCGAGCAGGCGCAGGGTGCTTTTCAGCCGCCCGCCGACGTGGTACACGGTCAGGTCGCTGCCCTCGTTGGGGACTTGGGTCGTCATGACGATGAGCTTGCCGCTGTCGATGGCGCGGCGGATGATGTCGTAATAGCTCTCCTCGCCCTCGTACTCCGGCAGGCCGCCCACGCCGAACGACTCGATGACCAGTCCGTCGTGGCGCTCGAGCATGAATTTCAGCACCGCCGCGCTCGTGCCGGGGATGAGCTTCAAAAGGCCGACGTTCGCGTCGAGCGTGTCATAAAAAATCGGCCGCTCATAGCACTCACAGCGCATATATTGCAGCAGGTGTTCATCCTGCAAGACGGCGAGGTCGGGGTAGTTGACGCTGGAAAACGCCTGAAAGCTCTTCGAGCAGGTCTTCCGCGCCCGCGTGCCTAAAATCACCTTGCCGTTGAAGACGATCTGCACGCCGCCGCTGCCGCGGCAGGCGTAGAGAAAGGCGTCCGTCAGGTTGCGCTTGGAGTCCGTGCCGTCGAACCAGATGGGCTTCTGCGCGCCGGTGAGGATGATGGGCTTGGGGCTGCCCTGCACGAGATAGCTCAAGGCGGCGGCGGTGTAGGCCATCGTGTCCGTGCCGTGGGAGATGACGAAGCCGTCGTAGTCGTCGTATTGCTCGCGCAGCGTCTTGGCCGCGCCCAGCCAGTGCGCCGGGCGGAGGTTCGTGCTGTCGAGGCTGTAAAGCTGCACGCAGTCCACATGGCACAGCTCGCCGATACGCGGCACGAAGGAGAGAAGCTGCTGGCTGTTCAGCTCCGGCGTCAGGCCGGAGGGTGTCATTTCGCTGGCGATTGTGCCGCCCGTTCCGATCATCAGAATACGCTTCATGCGCCTACCTCCCGATTGTCCATTGCGGCCACGCCGAAGCGCGCCGCCAGCTCGATACGGCGGCGTTCCGTTTCCTCCGCGCCGTCATACGCTTGCCGCAGCTCCTGCAAAAAGAGGCCGCGCAGCGTGTCCTCACCGCACTTGTCCCACACCTCGCGGCGGACGCTCGTTCCGTCCCGAAGCTGCAAGGCGAAAAACCGCCCCGCGAGCGACTGCTCCAGCAGCGGCAGGCGTACAGGCTCCTCCGGCGTACCCGTCAGGCAGAGGCGGCAGATATCCTCCGCCGTGTCCTGCGGCAGCAGGGCCTCCAGCGTGGTCAGGGGGTCGCCCTCGCTCACGTCCGCCTCCCAGAGCCGATAGCGGCGGCGGGCAAAGGCGACGAACCGCAGGTCTGCCGCACCCGTCGCGACGTCGCCGAAGAGGAAGCCCTTGTCACCCGTCTCGTCAAAGCCGCGCCCCTCCAGGCAGCCGCAGTAGCCGTAGCACACGCGCCCGGCGCGTACCACCCCGGTGCAGTTGTGGACGTGACCCAGCGCGAGGTAATCCAGCCCGCTATCGGCGATAGCGGCGGTGGTCAGCGGGCGGTAGCGGCTCTCGCCGCCCGTCACCTCACCGTGAAGAAGTCCGATGTGGACAAGGCCGTCCTCCGGCGCGGTAAAGCCGGAGAGGACGTCGTCCGCCGTCATCTCGCGGTCGGTGAAGGCCGCGCCGTAGACGGTGCAGCCGAGGTCGGGGAACGTGACGGACTGCATTCTGTCCTCCGTGAAGATATGCACGTTGTCCGGCCACGGTGTCCGGGCGTAGGGACTGTCCGGCGTGTAGGGGTCGTGGTTGCCGGGCGCAATGACCACGCGCCCGCGAAACGCGCCCAACGCCCGTGACAGGAGCGGCGCGGTGTCGCCCCGCAGCTCACCGCCGTCAAAGAGGTCGCCTGCCAAGAGCAGGAGCTGCACGTCGTGGTCGTTTGCCCATTCCACCAGCCGCTCCGGGCTTCGGCGGCTCTCGGCGCGCCGCCGGCGCGATTGCTCCGCCGTCAGTGCGCCGAATGCGCTGTCGAGGTGGAAGTCCCCGGCGTGTAAAACGCGCACCACGTCACGCCTCCTCCGGCTGCCAGCCCTTGCACACGTCCACCCACTGCACGAAGTTCTTCCCGCAGCAGCGTTCCAGCTCATCGCACGTCAGCTCGATGGCGCTGGCCGCGCTGCCCACGGCGGGGAAGACGGTGTCAAAGCGTCGGAGCGATATGTCCAAATACGTTTTCACATCGTCGGGCAGGGCGAACGGACACACGCCGCCCACGGCGTGGCCGATACGTTCCACGGCCTCCTCGGCGGTGAGCATCTTGGCCTTCGCGCCGAAGAAGTGCTTATATTTGCTGTTGTCCACCTTGGCGTCCCCGGCGGCCACGACCAAGATCGGGTCTTCGCCGATTTTGAAGCTGAGGGTCTTGGCGATTCGCGCACCCTCCACGCCGACAGCCAGCGCGGCCAGCTCCACTGTGGCGCTCGACACCTCAAATTCACGCATACGGTCGGCCACCCCGTAGGGGGTCAGGTATTGCCTTACTTTTTCAACGGACATGACGTTTTTCTCCTTACATAGTATCTCTTATTTGATTTCTACGCGCTCCACGCCCTCACACAGCCCCGTGTCGCTGTTGAGGGTGAAAATGCACCCTTGGGCGGTGCAGGGGCCGTCCGCCGCACAGTAGCGTCCCGGCAGTCCGCCGAGGAAAAATTCCACCGACTGCGCCGGCGCAACGCCCAGCACCGACTCGTCCGGCCCGGTCATGCCGAGGTCGGTGACGTAGCCCGTCCCCTTTTTGAACACCCGCATATCGGCGGTCGGGACGTGGGTGTGCGTTCCCCAGAGGGCGGAGACGCGGCCGTCGAGGTAATAGGCGAGGGCGAGCTTTTCGCTGGTGGCCTGCGCGTGGATTTCCACGAGGGTGAAGGTCGGCTTGTCGTCCGTCCGCAGCAGCTTGTCCGCCGTGAGGAACGGATTTTCTGCGTTGAAATCGAGGTCGCAGCGGCCGATAAGCGGGAAGATCGCCACGGAGACCGCGCCCAGGTCCATGCGCAGATAGCCGTGGCCGGGCGCACGTCCCGTGAAATTGGCGGGGCGGAGGATGTAGGGCTCGTCGTCCAGATAGGACGCGATCTGCGGCTTTCCGAACGTGTGGTTGCCCAGTGTGATTACGTCTGCCCCGGCGGCGAAGAGCCGCTCCGCCTGTTCGCGTGTCAGCCCCGAGCCGGAGATGTTTTCGCCGTTGACCACGGCGAGGGCAATACCGCGCTCGCGCTTGAACGCGCGGAGCTTCTTTTCCAGCAGCGTCAAGCCTGTCTCACTGGCCACGTCGCCGAGTGCCAAAATTTGATATTCCGTAAAAAACGCGCCTCCTTTGGTTTGATGTGTTCAGTCGTTCCAGCCGATGATTTTCGTCAGAGAGCGGTTGGTGTAGTAGTAGGCCGAGGCGGGGAAATTCCGCAGATCCGCCGTGTTCGAGCAGAGAAGATAGTCGATGGGCAGGCCGTTTTCGTCCCGCAGCACGTCGAGGATGACGGTGGTGTGGCTGCGCGGCTCGTCCACGCCCATCGTGAGAATATCGCCCGTTTCGCCGCTGAAATAGGGCGCGCCCGTCACGGCGACGAGGCCGTGCTCCCGCGTCTGCGCGGCGTAGTCCAAAAATCGGCCGACGTTGACCCACGGCAGCGTGGCCTTATGCTCACTGAACCAATACCAGCCCGTTTCATAGCCGCCGGAGGTGTCCATCGGAATGCCGCCCGCGTGCAGCACCTGCGAGCCGAAGTTCATGCAGTTGCCGCCGAGGTCGTCATACGCCATGTATGCGTCGCTGCGCCGCCCGACATAGGTAAGCATATACGCCCGCGCGGCCTGACGGTCGTAATCGTGGTCGGCAGTCGCAGTGACGGAAAATCCCTCGCGGGGGAGGCTGCGCCGCTGCTCAATGCAGTCGGTGATGGCGGGGAAATTCTCGTCCTGCCGCGTGGTGTCGTTGTACTTTGCGCTGTAATAGGGGTTGTCGTCCGAGGTGTGGGCGACGATGCGCCAGCGGTCGCCGCCGAAGGCGCGGAGGGTGAAGGTGTGCTTGATGCCGAGCTGCTCCGAGGGGAGGCCGTTCAGCCCGGCGAAGTAGACCACGTTGCTCTCGCGCAGCACCACGTCCACGTCGCCCTCCGTCTCCTCCGACGGCTCGAGGGAGACGCAGCGCAGGGCGTAGCTGTACGAGGTCATGGTCAAATCGAGGGGTGCGAGGCGGCGGATGATGGCAAGGCCGCGCCAGACGGTCTTGTGGTACGTCGCCTCGGCCACGGTGGTGAAGAGGTCGGTGGGGTCGATGACCTCCAAGGCGGAAACGGATTGATAGTAGCACTCCGTGAAGTCGAGCAGCAAAAGCTCCTGCCCCACGGTCATGCCGCACGCCGCCGCACCGCTGATGCGCTCAAAGTCCTCGCTGACGGCGGTCGGCTCACTGCTCCACACAGCGCCGTGGCTGCGCTGCCATTTCTTCGTCTCCGGCACGTCGGCGGTGAGGTGCTGCGGCTCGGTCGGCGTCTCCGCCGGGGTCTCGGTTGCCTCCGGGCTGCCCGTGTCGGCGGCACTGTCCTCACCCGGCGCGGTGCAGGCGCACAGCGCAAGGCATAGCGTCAAAAGTAGGATGGCTGCCCAAATTCGTCTCATGGTCTGTCCTCCACAGGGTCGGCCGCACCTGCGGCATGGATGGTTGATGGTAGAGGTATTATAGCAGAAGAAAGCGCACAGCGCAACGGAGAGTGTGCGATTTGTGGGGAGGAACGGTATTCTTTCCATAGCGCTGCGAAAATGCGGGATAATTTTTGAGACGGCAAAAGCCCGGCGAGGCCGGGCTTTTGCCATGCTGCTATGTTTTTGTATTTTTGATTTTACTTCTGCCCGTTGGCGGCGAGAAGGTCGGCGGCGGTCATATACTTGTTCAGCGGCTTGTAGAGCAGGGCGAAGACCAGCAGGCACAGCACGATGCTCGGCAGCATATAGCTTCCGTTGTAGAGCAGGGAGTAGAACCACGGGCTGGTCATGGTCATGCCGAAGAACTCGTCGGGCATATATTTGCCCCACACCACGGCGCCGATGACGTAGTGGACGAGGAAGCGCAGCACGCCGCCGATGGCCGTGCCGACAAAGACGCTCTGCTTGCGCCGGGGGAAGAGTCCCGCGCCGAAGCCGAGGGCCATGAAGGCGAGGAAGTAGTCGCAGATGATGGTCGTCCAGTCGATGGAGAACTTGCTGCCGATGAGGTACGTCAGCGTGCCGAACACCAGACCTGCGCCCGTACCCCAGCCGCAGCCGTAGCGGGCGGCGAAGAGGATGATGGGGAGCATTTCCAGCGTGACCGAGCCTCCGTTGGGGAACTCGTAGAGCTTGATGAGGCTCAGGATCTCCGCCATGGCGATGAAGATGGCGGCTTCGCAGAGCATTCTTGTTTTTTCGTGTTTCATGTCGTTTCCTCCTAAAAATAAAATTCCCGCATGGCGAGCCATGCAGGCGTCGCAATGCGGAAAACGGTCGTTCAATATGTTCGCATTCCTACGCCGGCATTACCCGGATCAGGTTCGAGGGACCGGACGGCGATACGTCTCATCTCAGCCGGCTTGCGCCAGCACCCCTTGGATTGTGGCATCATGATAGCACGCGGAGAGCCGCTTGTCAAGCACGTATTGGCGCAAACAGCGGGCATCTGCCGCGTTTGTTCACAAATAATTAAAAGTGCGCCTCTTGACATTGGCGGCGGCGGGTGGTACACTTCGTTTAGCACTCGATGACATAGAGTGCTAAACGGAGACTTTGCTATGGAACTGACCGAACGCAAAAAGCAAATACTGAAGATCGTGGTGGACAGCTACGTCGCCACCGCCGAGCCGGTCGGCTCAAAGGCCATCGTGGCGCTGATGCCGGAAAAGGTCAGCTCCGCCACCGTGCGCAACGAGCTGGCCGACCTGACGGAGATGGGCTACCTGGAGCAGCCGCATACCTCTGCCGGGCGCATCCCCTCGGCCAAGGGCTACCGCCTGTACGTCAACGAGCTGATGGAGCGCAAGGCGCTCTCACCGGAGGAGACGGAGAAGATCAACACCGCCCTCTCCGAACCCTTGCGTCAGGTGGATCAGGTCATCAGTCGGGCGGGACAGATGGTGTCGAGCTTCGTCGGTTACCCCACCTATTCCGTGGCCGACCACCGCACCGCGGCCACCGTGCAGCGCTTTGAGCTGATCGGTGTGGACGCGGGGAGCTTCATCGCCGTGGTCATGCTCTCCGACAGTCGGGTCAAGAGCCGGCTTATGTCGCTGGAGCTGCCCGTGGAGAGCGAGACGCTGCCGCAGCTCAGTCACCTTTTGAACACGCATTTCACAGGCATCGGCGCGGAGAAAATGAACACCACGCTGATGCACCTTTCCGAGCAGGTGTCCGGCCGGTGGTTTCTGCTTTTGAACCGCGTGACGGAGTACGCCTGCACACTGCTGGAGGAGAGCCGCCACCAGCAGGTGTTCACCAACGGCGCGAGCCAGCTTCTGAGCTTCCCGGAGTTTCGGGACATCGACAAGGCGCAGGATCTGATGAGCTTCATGGTGGACAACAAGGAGGATCTCCCCATCCCGCAGGGCGACACGCCCATGCAGATCCTCATCGGCCCGGAGAACGTCAACGACGCGCTCAAGGACAGCAGTGTGGTCGTCGCCAGCTACGACATCGGCGACCATATGCGCGGTCTTGTGGGTGTGGTCGGGCCGACAAGGATGGATTACGCCGCCGTGGCGGCGCGGCTGAGCTACTTTGCCGAGAGCCTGAGCCGTATGTTTGGAAAAAAACAGCTACCGGAGGATACACAATGAGCGAAAAAGAGAAGAAAGAGCAAACCCCCGCCGAGGAGGCGGTCACACCGGAAGCGGAGAACGCCGCGCCCGCCGAGGCTGCGGCCGAGGAGGAGACGTTCACCGTCACCAAGACGCAGATGGCGCAGATGGAGGAGCTGGCCAAGACGCTCTCCGACGCCAACGACAAGTACCTGCGCCTCGCCGCGGAGTACGACAACTACCGCAAGCGCACGGCACGGGAAAAAGAACACGTCTACGGCGACGCCAAGGCCGACACCGTGAAGCCGTTTTTGGCGGTGCTGGACAATTTGGAGCGCGGCGTGCAGCAGTTCGAGGCGGGCGACCCGCACCGACAGGGCATGGAGCTGATCTGCAAGCAGTTCATGGACGTGCTGACCGGGCTGGGTGTGACGGAAATCCCGGCGCTGGGCGAGACGTTCGACCCGGAGAAGCACAACGCCGTCATGCACGCCGAGGATGAGCGTGCGGGCGAGAACGCCGTGGTGGAGGTCTTCCAGAAGGGCTTCACGCTGGACGGCAAGGTGCTGCGCTTTGCGATGGTCAAGGTGGCCAACTGAAAGGAGCGTTCCCATGGAACACAAAAGATTATACAAAAGCCCCACGGACAAGAAGCTCGCCGGAGTCTGCGGCGGAATTGCGGCGTATTTCAACATCGACGCGACGCTCGTGCGCCTCGCGTGGGTGCTGTTCAGCCTGATGGGCGGTGGCGGGGTGCTGGCCTATATCATCGCGGCACTCATCATGCCGGAGCGTCCCTATTAAGAAAATACGTTAGAATACTTCGGAAAATCAATACAGAGCGTAATAAAAATTCATCTATATACAGGAGGCAATCATCAT
Source organism: Firmicutes bacterium CAG:341 (assembly GCA_963631875.1). Lineage (GTDB taxonomy): Bacteria > Bacillota > Clostridia > Oscillospirales > Oscillospiraceae > Vescimonas. Next base: position 9,102 of record CAVGSO010000042.1, read on the forward strand.
GTCTAAAGTTATCGGTATCGACCTTGGTACGACCAATTCCTGCGTCGCCGTCATGGAGGGCGGTGAGGCAGTCGTGATCCCCAACGCGGAGGGCAACCGCACGACCCCGTCCGTGGTGGCATTTTCCAAGACCGGCGAGCGTATGGTCGGTCAGGTGGCAAAGCGTCAGGCCATCACCAACCCCGAGCGCACCATCTCATCCATCAAGCGTGAGATGGGTACGGATCACCGCGTTACCATCGACGGCAAGGGCTACACGCCGCAGGAGATCAGCGCAATGATCCTGCAAAAGCTGAAATCCGACGCGGAAGCCTATTTGGGGCAGAGCGTCACCGAGGCGGTCATCACCGTCCCCGCATACTTCACCGACTCCCAGCGTCAGGCCACCAAGGACGCGGGCAAGATCGCGGGCCTGGACGTCAAGCGTATCATCAACGAGCCGACGGCCGCCGCGCTGGCCTACGGCGTGGATAAGGAGCAGGCGCAGAAGATCATGGTCTACGACCTCGGCGGCGGCACGTTCGATGTGTCCATTTTGGAGATCGACGACGGCGTCATCGAGGTGCTGGCCACGGCGGGCAACAACCGCCTCGGCGGCGACGACTTCGACCAGTGCATTATGAAGTATCTCGTCAGCGAGTTCAAGAAGTCCGACGGCATCGACCTCAGCGGCGACAAGGTCGCCATGCAGCGTCTGAAGGAGGCCGCCGAGAAGGCGAAGATTGAGCTCAGCGGCGTGACCACGAGCAACATCAACCTCCCCTATATCACCGCCGATGCTACCGGCCCGAAGCACTTGGACGTGACGCTGACGCGCGCGAAGTTCAACGAACTGACCGGGCATTTGGTCGAGGCCACGATGGGTCCCGTGCGTCAGGCCATGTCCGACGCGGGCCTCAAGCCCTCCGATTTGGCCAAGGTGCTGATGGTCGGCGGCTCGAGCCGTATTCCCGCCGTGGTTGAGGCCGTCAAGGGCTTCACCGGGAATGAGCCGTTCAAGGGCATCAACCCCGATGAGTGCGTGGCCATGGGCGCCGCCTTGCAGGCCGGCGTGCTGACGGGCGACGTCAAGGGCCTGCTGCTGCTCGACGTGACCCCGCTGTCCCTCGGCATTGAGACGATGGGCGGCGTCTGCACCCGCCTTATCGAGCGCAACACCACCATCCCCGTGAAGAAGAGTCAGATCTTCTCCACCGCCGCTGACAATCAGACCTCCGTGGAGGTCAACGTCCTGCAGGGCGAGCGTGAGATGGCCGCCGCGAACAAGAGCCTCGGCCGCTTCCATTTGGACGGCATTGCGCCGGCGCGGCGCGGCGTACCGCAGATCGAGGTCACGTTCGACATCGACGCCAACGGTATCGTCAACGTCTCCGCCAAGGATCTCGGCACCGGCAACGCCCAGCATATCACCATTACTTCTTCCTCGAACATGAGCAAGGAGGACATCGAGAAGGCCGTCAAGGAGGCCGAGCAGTACGCCGCCGAGGACGCGAAGATCAAGGAAAAGGTCGAGGTGCGTAATCAGGCCGATCAGATGGTCTATCAGGCGGAGAAGACGCTCAACGAGGTCGGCGACAAGGTACCCGAGAGCGAGAAGGAGCCCATCAAGGCGGGCGTGGAGAAGCTCAAGGAGACGCTCAAGGGCGAGGACACCGATGCCATCAAGGCGGCTACCGAGGAGCTGACGCAGCTCTTCTACAAGATGAGCGAGAAGCTCTACCAGCAGTCCGCGCCGCAGGACGGCAGCGGCTGTGACCCCAACTGCCAAAACGGTGACTGCGGCAATAACACGAATGGCGGCCAGCAGTATTACGATGCGGATTACAAGGTCGTGGACGACGACGAGCAGAACAACAAGTAAGGAACATCATCCCGAAATAAGGGACAGGGCAGCCCTGTCCCTCATTTCGGCGTTTAGGAGATCATGCCAATGGCACAGGAAAAACGAGACTACTACGAGGTTCTCGGCGTCAGCAAGGGCGCGAGCGAGGACGAGATCAAAAAGGCATACAAGAAGCTGGCGCGCAAGTACCACCCGGACATGAACCCCGGCGACAAGGCCGCCGAGGAGAAGTTCAAGGAGGTCAACGAGGCCAACGAGGTGCTGTCCGACCCGGAGAAGAAGGCGCGGTATGACCAGTTCGGCTTCGCCGGGGTCGATCCCAGCTACGGCGGCGGCGCGGGCGGCGGCTACGGCGGCGCGGGCGGCTTCGATTTCGGCGATTTGGGTGACATTTTCGGCAGCTTCTTCGGCGGCGGCTTCGGCGGCGGTCAGCGGCGCGACCCGAACGCCCCGCAGCGCGGCGAGAGCCTTCGCGCCAGCGTCTCCGTCACATTCAAGGAGGCGGCCTTCGGCTGTGAAAAGGAGGTCACGGTGGAGCGCAGCGAGACGTGCGCCGCCTGTAAGGGCAGCGGCTGTCAGAGCGGCACGACGCCGGAGATCTGCCCCGACTGCCACGGCAGCGGGCAGGTGCAGGTGCAGCAGCGCACCCCGATGGGTGTCTTCGCCACCAGCCGCCCGTGTCAGAAGTGCCGCGGCAAGGGGCGTATCATCCACCAGCCCTGCACGGAGTGCGGCGGTCAGGGGCGTATCCGCAAGCGCAAGACCATCAAGGTCAGTATTCCCGCGGGCATCGACCACGGTCAGACCATCTCCCTGCGCGGTCAGGGCAACGCCGGGAAAAACGGCGGCGGCGCGGGCGATCTGCTCATCACGGTGATGGTGCAGCCCGACGAGCTGTTCCACCGCGAGGGCGTGGACGTCTTCTGCGAAGCGCCCATCAGCTTTGCGCAGGCGGCACTCGGCGCGACGCTGGAGATACCGACCATCGACGGCAAGGTCAAGTATGACTTGCCGGAGGGGACACAGACCGGAACGGTCTTCCGTCTGCGCGGCAAGGGCATCCCCGTCCTCAACGGGCGCGGACGCGGCGACCAGTACGTCACCGTCACGGTGGAAACACCGCGCAATCTGACGAAGGAGCAGAAGGAGGCACTGAAAGCCTTCAGCGACCTGCTCGGCGAGAGCAATGAGGATCGGCGCAAGAGCGGCTTCTTCAAGAAAAAGTGAGGCCTTCCATGTATTTGGCGGATTATCACACGCATTCCAACGTATCGCCCGACGGCTCTGTGACCGTCTCGGAGCTGGCCAAGGCGGCGATTGAGCGCGGGCTGGACGAGATCTGCGTCACCGACCATGTGGACACCGTCCTGCGGGGCAGCCACCGGCCGCGTGACAGCTTCGACTGGGACGCACTCAAGACGCAGGTGGACGAGGCGCGGCGGCGGTACGGCGACAAGCTGACCATCCGCATGGGCGCGGAGCTGGGCGAGGCACCGATGGGCTTTGAGCGGGCGGAGAAGCTGCTCGCCGACGCGCCGGAGCTGGATTTCGTCATCGGCTCTATCCACATGGCGGGAGAAAAATTTTCGTATTTTGACCTCTATTACATTGAAAAACACGGCGAAATGTATTATCATAGCCTTATCGACAGCTATTTGGAGAACATGCTGCGCCTGGCGCGCTGGGGAAAATTCAGCGTGCTGGGGCATCTGACGCTCCCGCTGCGCTATATCAACGAGAACTTGGGCGAGCACATCACGTTCGACGGCCATGAGGCGCAGTGCCGCGAGATCTTCCGCACGCTCATCGAAAACGGCTGCGGCATCGAGTGCAACACCAACCGGGGCAATACCCCGCTGCCGGACGCGCCGCTGCTGCGGCTCTACCGGGAGCTGGGCGGGGAGATCATCACCCTCGGCTCGGACGCGCACGACACGCGCTGCGTCGGCTGCGCCATCCGGGAGCGGCAGGAGCTGCTGCGAGAATGCGGCTTCCGTTATTTCACCACGTTCGAGGGCGGTAAGCCCGTATTTCGACCGCTATAATATGCATGAAAAGGAGACAAGACATGAAGATTGCCATTGCCTGTGACCACGGCGGCTACCTGCTCAAGCAGGATCTGCTGATCTGGATGGAGGAAAACAACATCGACTTCGAGGATTTCGGCTGCTACTCCACGGAGAGCGTGGACTACCCCGTTTTCGCCGAGAAGGCGGCGCGCGCCGTGGCAGACGGCACGTGCGACAGGGGTGTGGTCATCTGCACGACGGGAATCGGCGTCAGCATTGCCGCGAATAAGGTGCCGGGCATCCGCTGCGCGCTGTGTACCGACAGTCTGCAAGCCGAGATGACCCGCCGCCATAACGACGCCAACGTGCTGGCCATCGGCGCGGGCATTACCGGCCCGAATCTCGCCAAGCATATGCTGGAGCTGTTTTTGCACACGGAGTTCGAGGGGGGCCGCCACGCCCGCCGCGTGGCACTGCTGGACACCATCCGCTGAGGAAACGCCTATGTCGGTGAAGGGTTACAGCAGCTATCACGGGCGCATTTCCCCCGGAAAGATTGCGCTCATCGTGGTGCTGGTGCTGATATTGATCGGCGCCGTCACATATTTGGTGGTGCAGAATGATTTGGTCTACGACGAGTCGGGGCAGGTGCATTTGGAGCTGCCCCTGTTCAAGCATGAGCGCAGCGACAAGGAGGAAGCCTCCAAGGATGGCCAGTCCGCGGTAGACGACGCGGACTTTGACCGCGTCGCGCCGGAGTTTCCCCACGTGACCGTCTCCGCGCTGCACGCGGTGCGTTTGCCGGACGACTGTCTGTGGTGGGGCGCGGACTATATCATGACGCAGCTTGCGCCGGAGGACATGGTGCTGGCCGTGAAGCGCACGACGGGCGGGATCACCTACGACACGGCGGCTGAGCCGCCGCAGGGCGTCGTCGTGGAGACGGGCCGTCCGCTCGACTGCCTGAAGACGCTGCTGGCCGCCGACCGCTGGACGGTGGGGCATATCGTCTGCTTCAGCGACAACGCATTCGCCCGCGCGCGGACGGACTGCGCCCTGACGACGGCGGACGGCTCGCTGTGGTATGACCTCTCCGGTCAGGCGTGGCTCGACCCGACCGACCCGGAGGTGCTGCGCTACCTGACGGCGCTGTGCAGGGAGTGCGGCGAGCTGGGCTTCCGCGAGGTGCTGCTCGACAGCTTCTGCTATCCCGTCACGGGCGACACGGCGGCCATCGCCAACGACGACGGCGACCGCACGCAGATCTTGACCGACGTGGCCAAGACGCTGCGCGAAGCCTTGCCGGAGGGGACGGCGCTGTCGGTGACATACCGCGGCAGCGGCGACTTGACACCGGAGACGCTGGCAAACCTCTTTGACCGCATTTACGTCCCGGCAGCGGACTACGCCGCCGTCGCCGCGCAGCTCGGCAGCAGCTTCGACACCGCCGCGCGCTTGGTCTCGATCACCACCCAAGCCACCCCCGAGGGGAGTTATATGATTGCCAACTGACGCAAGCGGAGCGAGTGGTATACTGCCGCGATCACCGCGTGTATCACCGTAAAGGAGGGCGTACCATGCGTATCAACTGGTTCAAGGACGAAAATCATCTGGTCTACATCAACGGCGAGACGCAGCTATCGGAGCTGGAGCGGACGCTGCACTTCCCCGGCTTGGAGGAGGCGGCCAACGAGCTGCGGCAGCACCCGACGGCGGAGGGCTTCACCATCAAGGGCGCGAAGCGCACCAGCGGGCGGCTGTTCGTGCCTGACCTGACGTTCGGCGAACACATCGAAATGGGCGAGAACATCTTCTTCTACATGGGCGAAATGCAGGAGTGCTACGTCATCTACTGGCCGGACGCCCCGGTCGCCAAATAAATAAAAAACAGCTCCGACTGCGTTCTCTCCACCGCAGTCGGAGCTGTTTTTCTGAGGTTTCCCTCATGGAAAAGAAAAGTTGTATGGTTTGGCTGAACCATGGCCTTATCATAGCAGGTTGGATTGAATTTGTAAAGCGCATATTTGTTCTTAAAAGTATGAGAGGTTGTATCGCAGCAAGCTTTCGCCCCAAACACCGTATTGACAAACCGGGCGAGGTACGGTATACTGATAACCGGTAAGGTTTGGAACGCTTTCGCGGGGCGGGTGGCTTCGCGGAGGGTTCAAAGCCGAGAAGTGAATAAAAGGTCTTGCGAAGTCGTGTGGCTGGCGCTGTAAAGACGGTATTTCGTTACCGTCAGGCGTCAGTTTTGAAGGAACGGGGTGACACCCCCTGCGATCGGCGCTGTGGACGGAAGGAACGAACCAAAGCGGTGGCAACACCGTGTGGCGAATAGCAGCCATTGGAGCGAATGCTCTGAGAAGGTAGGTTCGGGTACGGGAAGAGCAACGGCTCTTCGTGACGTCAGGGCAGAAGAATTGCACGATGGAGGACCGGTGTTGGACAGCGGGCGATCTCTCCCTGACGGCATGGGTAGGAGTGCGCGCTGACGGTAGTTCGTCAGCGCCTTTTGTTTCTATCGGATCACCGCTGGTTTCTGAGTGAAATCGGCGATTTTTTGTTGAGGGAGGGCGATAGCTTGTCACAAAGAAATCCTCGTCGGCGGTTTGATTATAAGAGCTGGTTCGACCGCCATGTGGCGGAGCGCACCGTCGCCGCGCTGGAGGCGCGGGACGCGGCCTTTGCCGAGAAACACGCGGACACACCGCTTGCGGAGCTGGCGCAGTACCTCGTCCGCTGCACCGGGATGCTGCACCACACGCCCGTCCCCGGCGAAATAGACGGCGGGACGTTCATCGAGCAGCGTTTCGGGAGCTGGGAGGCCGCGCTGGCAATGGCGCACCTGTGGCCGCCGACGAGTCCGCCGGCGCTGAAAAACACCGCGCGGTACAAGCGGGAAAAGGCCGTGCAGGAGCCGCTTTTCTACGAGGAGTCCGAGCGCAGGAAGAAGGAAAAACGCGCCAAGGCCGCCGCGAGCCACGCGGAGCAGCAGGCGCGGTTGAGCGCGAAGAAGCGATTGGCGCGGGAGCAGCAGAAGGCCAAGGCCGAAGCGTCCCGACAGCGCGAGGCGGAGCGCCGCGCCGCCGAAGCAAGCGAAGAAACGAACGGCGATATCGCCGTTCGGCCGCCTTTGCCCACCGAAGGGCAAAGATGACCCTTGTCAAGCCCCGACGGTCTGAACGGAG
>CAVGSO010000043.1:0-13227 GCA_963631875.1 Firmicutes bacterium CAG:341
GAGGTACTTGCCCACCAGCCGCTGCGTGGTCGCCACATCGCCGGGGATGCGCTCCATGTCGGCGACGGGGACGTAGCCGCCCTTGCCGTCCTCCGCGAAGTCGGGTGTAGAATCGTCAATGTCGTCCGTGAAGGCGTGGTGCGTGGTGTCGTCCACCTTGTCGGCGGGGGAAACGTCGGCCTTGATGAGTGTCACGACCCCGGCGGCCAGTGCCACGGTCAGACTCAATGCAGCGGCAATGGCAATCACTGCACCGCGGCCTACGATACGGCGTGCTTTTTTCTCGTTTCGCATGATCTTCTTAACCTCCGAAATTGTCTCCGGGGAGGCGTGCAGGGCGGAAAAGGTTTTTTCAAAAAGTTCAGCTTCAGTCATACTGCGACACCTCCGATAAAATGTCTTTCAGCTTGCTGCGGGCGCGGGCAAGGCGGGTGCGTACCGTCTCCTCCGGCACATTCAGCAGCGCGGCGATCTCCTTTTGCCGATAGCCCTCGTAGTAGTAGAGCAACACCGGCAGTCGATAGCGGCGGTCGAGCGAGAGCACCGCGTCGAACAGCTCCCGGCATTGGGTGGATTCAAAGACGAGACTGTTTTCGTAGTCCGAAATATCCTCCGCCCTGTGCCACGGCGCGCGAAGCACGTTTTTGCAGCGATTGACCGTAACGCGAATGAGCCAATTTTTCACATGGGCGTCGCTTTCGAACGCCTTGTCCTCTTTGTATAGCTGTATCAACACGTCTTGGGTCACATCGTCCGCGTCTGCTGGGGAACGGAGATAGCTGTACGCCACGCGGTAAACGGTGTCCATATACCGCTCCGCCAGCGGAGTGAACTGTTCTTCTGTCATAGGGTTCTCCTTTGGAACGAAAGGCCTTTCACTTATGATACACATCAAAAACGGGAAATGTTTCAGGGGGATGTAAAAAATAGCAAACACCACAACGTACAAATTCTGCGCGCAGCAGTCTGCGAGTCTTTTGTCGAAAAAGTTTTTTAACAGTTTAACGCATCAAGCCGGGTCAATCGACCCGGCTTGATGCCTTTTGGGAGAGTATGAAGAAAGAAAAGAAGCAGTGTCAATCCGCAAACAGCGGCGTGGAGAGATAGCGATCCCCTGTATCGGGCAGCAGCACGACGATGTTCTTGCCCGCGTTCTCCGGCCGCTTGGCCAGCTCGATGGCCGCCCACAGCGCCGCGCCGGAGGAAATACCCACCAGCACGCCCTCGCGCTTGCCCATCTCCTTACCCAAGGCAAAGGCGTCATCGTTATCCACGGCGACGATCTCATCGTAAATGTGCGTATCCAGCACGTCGGGGACGAAGCCCGCACCGATACCCTGGATCTTGTGCGACCCGGCCACGCCCGTAGACAGCACGGCGGAGGTCTTCGGCTCAACGGCCACCACCTTCACGTCGGGCTTTTGCTCCTTGAGGAACTTGCCCGTCCCCGTGATCGTGCCGCCCGTGCCGACGCCCGCTACGAAAACGTCCACCTTCCCGTCGGTGTCCGCCCAGATCTCCGGACCGGTCGTCTCATAGTGTGCCTTGGGGTTGGCGGGGTTGACGAACTGCCCGGCTACGAAGCTGTTCGGAATTTCCTTAGCCAGCTCATCCGCCTTGGCAATCGCACCCTTCATGCCCTTTGCGCCCTCGGTCAGCACCAGCTCCGCGCCGTAGGCCTTCATGAGCTGCCGACGCTCGACAGACATCGTCTCGGGCATGACGATGATGATCCGATACCCTCTGGCGGCGGCCACGGAGGCCAAGCCGATACCCGTATTGCCGGAGGTCGGCTCGATGATGACAGAACCGCTCTTGAGCAGCCCCTTGGCCTCCGCGTCATTGACCATCTCCTTGGCGATACGGTCCTTCACGCTCCCGGCGGGGTTGAAATATTCCAGCTTCGCCAAAATTTTCGCCTTCAAATCATAGGCTTTCTCGATGTGAGTCAGCTCCAACAGCGGGGTGTGGCCGATCAACTGATCGGCGGAGGTATAGATAGCAGACATGATGTTTTCTCCTTTTTATTCATGCATCAGATTTTGTAGATATGGTATGAAATATGAAGTAAAAAGGGCTTCAACATCGGCCTGTCAGGGCAAGCAAGTGCAGCGCAGTCATAAACCTCGCCTCATTTCCGGAAGTAATCCTACCAACTTGGTAGGTTGGTAATGTTATAGCACGGCGTCTCCCAAATGTCAACCCCCTTTTTTCAAAAATTCCCGCAAAAACGAAAAAATTTCCCGACCCTCTCAGGCCGGGAAATCCAACGTATCGAAAACGCCTCTCGGAAAACTGATATGTCCCCCCAATACCGGACACCCAGTATTGGAGGGACATATCAGGCCGTCTTTACACAAGGAAGGTTTTTGCCCTCACATCGGGTGTTATGCCCGAGGGTGCGCCTTGTTATAGACGTCCTTGAGCTGCTTTTTCACGACGTGCGTGTAGATCTGCGTGGAGCTGATGTCGGCGTGGCCGAGCATCTCCTGAATGGAGCGCAGGTCTGCGCCGTTTTCCAGCAGATGTACGGCGAACGAGTGCCGCAGCGTGTGCGGCGTGATGTCCTTGTCGATCTCCGCCTTCTCCTGATAGTATTTGATGAGCTTCCAAAAGCCCTGACGGCTCATCCGCTCACCGCTCATGTTCACGAACAGCGCGCGCTCCTCCTCGTCGGCGACGATGCGCGGGCGGATGTCGCGGACATAGTCCTCCAAGGCCTTCACGGCGGTGTGGTAGAGCGGCACGATGCGCTCGCGTCCCTTGCTCGTGCAGTGGATGAACCCGGCGGAGAGGTTCACGTCCTCCACGTTCAGACCCACCAGCTCGCTGACACGGATACCCGTAGCATAGAGCAGCTCCAGCATGGCGTGGTCGCGGAAGCCCTTTTCATCCACGCACTGCGGCTGCTCCAAAAACAGCTCGACCTCACGGCTCGTCAGGATCTCCGGATATTTGCGCTCGACCTTTACGGAGGCCACGGCCTTGGCGGGGTTGCTCTTCATCGCGCCGATCTGCATAAGGTAGCCGTAAAATGACTTAATGGACGCGGTGGCGCGGGTGATAGTGGCGGGGCTTTTGCCGATACGCGCCATATGCAGGAGATAGTCGTTGATGGCCTCCTTCTTGACCTTTCTCACGTCGGTGACGCCGCTGCTCAAAAGCCACGAGCGGAACTGCGTCAGGTCGCGTATGTAGGAGCTGAGGGTGTTGGCAGAGGCGTGCTTTTCATCGGTCAGATAGTCCCGGTAGAGCGCAATATAGTCCGCCATGTGCCTCACTCCTTTCTCTCGATCTCACAGCGCACCCGGCAGCAGCAGGGCAAATAATTTCGGCACAAGGACGCATTCGGCGACCGTGCCGGTTAACAACACAAACAAGCATATCAGCGCGCGGCGGCTGTCCCGCCGCGCCGTCTTCTGTCCCTCCGCCCGCTGCCACGCATCAAAAAAGCTTTCCGACGCAAGGACAAGCAGACACGGCAGCACGAACAGGCAGCGAAGCCCCAGCGCGGCCAGCGCCAGCGTCACGCCCTCGCGCCCCAGCGACGCGCCGAAGCAGTGGACGCTGAAGGATAAAAAGAACCCCTGCGCCGTACACAAAAGCGGCAGGAGCATCACGCCCCAAGCCGTATAGCCCAGCAGAAACGCCGCCGCGGGATAGCGCAGGTACGCCCACAGGACGCTGATGATGTCCGCCGGGCGGCGCGTCGTCAGCCCCGCGTAGGCGGTGATGTACGCGCTCAGGGCGGATAGGTCGTCCGACGAGACGGTACGCCGCGCCAAAAAGCCCGCCAATATGCCGGCAACAAAAAAGAGACACAAAAGCCATGCCCGCGTCCCGGGCCATACGGTCAGACGCGGACGGCGAGTTTGCAGCTTCATCGCCTCACCTCACCACAGCGTATGCGCTGCGGCGCGGAAATAGAAGCGTTTACGTACCTATAACTATATGGCAAAATACCCAAATACGCAAGTGTTATTTCGCAAATCCCGTTTTTTTGTTAATTATGTCAAAATATTATGTAAACAGAATTATGTAAACCGCGTCTACCAATGCTCACCTCTACCCTCTCAAACCGCCCAAACGCCGATATGTAGAAATCCCCCGCAAACCCAAGTACTACATATGGATAGCGACGGCGCGACCCGCTCCTTGAGCAGACCGCGCCGCGCCGTCAAGTCTTTTTCCGGCGAAAACGATCATTTCGTTATTTTCACCATGCACCGATTTATGTCACCGCCCGTCCTCGCCCTCTTGCGCCTCTGCGCCCGGTGCGGGAGGTGCGCCGTCTCCCCTGCCGAGAGCGCGTGATCAGCCCCGCCGTTAGGCCGCCGCCCCACACGGCGGCGGTGAGCAGCACCCCGTGTCCGCCGAAGGCGACCTGCGCCTCACCGCCCAGCGAGGCCAGCCACATTCCACCGTACACCAGCGCACTGACCGCCAGCGAGCGCGGCAGCGCACCACCGCCGCCCTTGGCCGCAAAGCGCCCGCCGCAAAACACCGCTGCCGCCGCGCCGACGTACACCACCGCGCCCATCGCGCCCTCCGGCAGCACGCCGCGCAGCAACAGCAGCGACCCCACGCCCAGCAGTGCCGCCATCGTCACCGCCGCGACGGCCGCGCCCAGCCACGTCCGCTTCCCCAGAAGCACCCTCCAAGACATAAAAAGACCTCCCCTGTCGGCTTTGTCACAAGCCTATGCAGGGAAGGTCGTCTCTTATGCGGTTTTATTCGGCGGCGCCGCTCTCGCTCTCGGCTGCCGCTTCCTCGGCGGGCTTCTCCTCGGAAGCTTTCTCCTCCACGGCAGGCGCTTCCTCGGCCTTATCGGCCTTCTTGTCCTTCTTAGCGGGACGCTGCTGCGCGGCGGCCTGCTCGTCGAGCGTGCCGACCTGACCGATGGCGGACTTGAGGAACTCCACGCGGACGCGATCCTCGCTCGTCTCGATGACGACGGTACGGTCGGTGATGGCCACGACGCGGCCATACACGCCGCCGATGGTGGTCAGCCAGTCGCCCTTCTTCAGAGAGCTGCGCATTTCCTCAGCCTGCTTCTTCCGCTTGTTCTCCGGGCGGATCATCAGGAAGTAGAAAATGGCGATCATGAGGACGATCATCAAAATGGTGGACATACCGCCGCCGGACGTCGTGCCGGAGGCGGAGGCGTAAGCGATTTGGATCATGGAACGTTACTCCTTTTTATTCAAATTGTCCTTATTATACATACTTTCTCCCCTTTTGGCAAGAGCTTTTTCGATGGGTTTTCGTGATTACGAGCGCTTTTCGCATTTCCGCCTTGGCCGTTACGGTTTTTCTTGAAAACGGCGGCGGTTCATAGTATACTATATTGGTTAAAGTATGCCATCATGAGTGAGGTGAAGAATTTGTACCTGAAGGCACTGGAAATACAGGGCTTCAAGTCCTTTCCCGATAAGACGGTGCTGAATTTCGGTGAGGACATCACCGCGATCGTCGGGCCGAACGGCTCGGGGAAGTCCAATATCTCCGACGCGATCCGCTGGGTCATGGGCGAGCAGAACAGCCGCCAGCTCCGCGGTGCGAAGATGGAGGACGTGATCTTCGGCGGCACGGAGAAGCGCAGCCAGATGGGCTTTGCCCAAGTGACGCTGGTCATCGACAACACGGAGCATATCTTCCCCATGCGGGAGGAGGCCGAGGTCGCCGTCACCCGCCGCTACTACCGAAGCGGTGAGTCGGAGTACTACATCAACAAGCAGTCCGTGCGCCTCAAGGACGTCAACGAGCTGTTCATGGACACCGGCATGGGCCGTGAGGGGTATTCCATCATCGGGCAGGGCAAGATCGACGAGATTTTGTCCGTCAAGAGCGGCGAGCGGCGCGAAATCTTCGAAGAGGCCGCCGGGATCAGCAAATACCGTCACCGAAAGGAAGAGACGGAGCGAAAGTTAGAGCGCACCGAGGAAAATCTGGTACGTATCAACGACAAAATTGCAGAGCTTGAGTTACAGGTCGAGCCGCTGCGCAAGCAGGCGGAGACGGCGAAGAAGTACCTTCTTCTGCGCGACGAGCTGCGTGTGCTGGAGATCTCCGTGTGGCTCGAGCAGCTTCAAAATATTCGCACATCGAAGCTAAAGTTAGAGGCCGACACGGCAGCGGCCAAGGAGGAGTGCGACCGGGCGCAGCGGGCGTTGGACGAGGTATACGCGCAGAGTGAGCGGTTTTCCGAGCAGGCGCAGAAAAGCGACATTGAGGCCGAGTCCCTGCGCGGCGAGCTGACGGCGGCGGAGAGCGCGGCCGGAGAGGAAAGCGCGGCCATCGCCGTGCTGCAAACGAACCTCCGGCACAGCGACGAGTCGCTGGAACGGTTGGAGCAGGAGCTGTCCGACGCGGAGGCGCGGCGCAGCGGTCTGCAGGCGCAGATTGACGCACAGATGGCGCGCGTGGCGGAGATTGACACGCAAGGTGAGGCACTGGAAGCGGCGTTGAGGGATCTACTCTCCCAAGTGCAGACGCTGGCAGACAACGCACGCGGCGCGGCGCAGGAGGCGGAGGCCCTTCGGGCACAGGAGGTCATAGCCACAGCGGAGGCCGCCGACGGCAGAGCCGCCCTGTCCGCCCTGACGGCGGGCATGGAGGCCGCCGCGCAGCGGCGCGGCGCGGTGACGCAGGAGCTTGCCGAGGCACGGGAAAAGCTGGCAAACGGCGAAACGGAGTCCAAGGAGAACCGCCGCGCGCTGAATGAGGCGAAGGACGAGGCGCAGGCCGTGCAGAACGTGATACAGGGTCACGCCCTGCGCATGGACACGCGGCGGAAAAAGGCCGAGGACGCGGCGGCTGAGAAGCTGCAGCTCACGATGGACGTCGGCAAGCTGGACGACCGTATCCGTATGCTGACGGAGATGGAGAAGGAGTACGAGGGCTTCTCCAAGGCGGTCAAGATCGTCATGCAGGCAGCGGAGAAGCACACGCTGCACGGTGTTCACGGCCCGGTGGCCGCGCTGATGACCACGGAGAAGGCATACGCCGTGGCACTTGAGATTGCGCTGGGCGCGGCGCTTCAAAACATCGTGGTCGAGCGCGAGGAGGACGCGAAGACGGCCATCCGCTTCCTGCAGCAGCGAGACGGCGGACGCGCCACGTTCCTGCCGCTGAGCGCCATACGCGGCGACACGCTGCGCGAGGACGTCTCCGGCGAGTATGGCTTCGTGGGCGTGGCCAGTGAGCTGGTGCGCTACGAGGCGAAATACGACAACATTTTCAAGAACCTGCTGGGGCGCACGGTGGTCATGGAGGATATGGACAGCGCCATCGCGCTGTCGCGGAAATTCCATAACAGTTTCCGCATCGTGACGCTGGACGGACAGGTCATCAACCGGGGCGGCTCGATGACGGGCGGCTCGGTGAACCGCTCGGCGGGCGTGTTGTCCCGCGCCAATGAGTTAGAGCAGCTCTCCGCGCGGCAGGGTGCGCTGCACGAAAAGCTCAAGTCCGCCGCGGAGCGGGCAGCGGAGCTGCAGCGTGAGCTGCAAAAGGCCGAGTATGAGCTGCAGGTGGCCAAGGAGCAGCAGCGCAAGGCGGAGGACGATGTGCTGACGCTGCAAGGGCGGCAGGATCACTACGACGTGTTGACGGAGAGCCTGCGTCTGAGCTGCGAAACAATGGAGCGCGAGCTGGAAGGTCTTGCTCGGCAGGAGTGCGAGAGCCGCGAGAAGATGGACGCGGTGCAGGCGGCCATCGATCGTGCCGAGGCTGAGGCGGCCGCACTGCGCCTTCAATCGCAGGAAAAGCTCTCCGGCCAGACCGACCTCAACGACGCAAGCGACACGCTCTCGCAGAGCATCAGCGAAAAACGCGCCGAGCAGGCGGCACTCTCCGCTGAGCGGGACGGTGCGCTGCGCAGTGCCGAGGAACTGCGGCGGGTGCAGTCGGACATCGTCTCCGACCGCGAGCAGCGCGACCGACTGGCACAGCAGCACCGTCAGGCGCGGCAGCAAGCTGAGACGGACATGGCCGCACATCAGGAGGCGCTGAACGGCCTGAACGACCGCGCGGCAGCGCTGCGGCAGCGGCTCGAGGCGCTCTCACAGGCGAAGCTGCAGCTTGAACAGCAGCGCGAGCAGCACAGCCGCGACAGCCGCCGCTGCAACGACGAGCTTCTGAACGCCACACAGGCGCACAGCAAGCTCCAGCAGAAGTTAGAGAGCAGCGCGATGGAGGAAAGTCAGATCCTCGACAAGCTCTGGGAGCGGTACGAGCTGAGTCACAGCGACGCGCAGGAGCAGCGCATAGAGCTGGAAAGCGTCCCCAAGGCCACGCGGCGTATCGCGGAGCTGAACCGGGAGATCAAGGGGCTGGGGACGCCCAACATCGGCGCGATTGAGGAATTTGAGCGCGTCAACACGCGCTACACCTACCTCTCCGAGCAGCGCAGCGACGTCTCACAGGCAAAAGAGGAGCTGCTCGGCATCATCGAGCAGCTCACGGGCGAGATGACGAGCATCTTCGCCGAGCAGTTCCGCCTCATCAACGAGAGCTTTCAGGAGACGTTCTTGGAGCTGTTCGGCGGCGGCAAGGCGCGGCTTGAGCTGGAGGACGAACACGACATCCTCAACTGCGGCATCGAGATCAAGGTGCAGCCGCCCGGCAAGCAGCTCAAGACCATCACGCTGCTCTCCGGCGGTGAGAAGGCGTTCGTCGCCATCGCACTGTATTTCTCCATCCTGAAGGTCCACCCCACCCCGTTCTGCGTCATGGACGAGATCGAGGCGGCCTTGGACGAGGCCAACGTGGTGCGCTACGCCCGGTATATGCGGCGTATCGCGGGCAAGACGCAGTTCATCGTCATCACCCACCGCCGCGGCACGATGGAGGAGGCCGACGTGCTGTACGGCGTGACGATGCAGGAAAAGGGCGTGAGCCGCATTTTGACCATCAACCTCAACGACATGGCAAAGGAATTGCACATTAAATAAGGAGGCAGTGCTATGGGCGTATTTTCCATGCTGAAGGAGGCGTTCCGCGTCTCCGTCAGCTTCGACAAATTAGACGATGAATTTTACGACGGCTTGGAGGAGTCCCTCATCCTCGCAGACATCGGCGCGGAGGCGGCGACGGACACTGTCGCCCAGCTCCGTAAGCGCGTGAGCGAGCGGCTTTTGACACGCGCGGAGGAGGTCAAGGATGCACTGCGGGACATCCTGCGCTCGAAATTAGAGGTCGGCGACAGTGCGCTGGTCTTGGAGGGCAAGCCCGCCGTGGTGCTGGTCATCGGCGTCAACGGCGTGGGCAAGACCACGTCCATCGGCAAGCTGGCCGCGCGTCTCAAGGCCGAGGGCAAGAAGGTGCTGCTGTGCGCCGGGGACACGTTCCGCGCGGCGGCGGCGGATCAGCTTGAGATATGGGCGGAGCGCGCCGGGGTGGACATCGTCCGCCAGCACGAGGGCGCAGACCCCGGCGCGGTGCTGTTTGATGCGCTGCAGGCAGCCAAGGCACGGGGCGCGGACGTGGTGCTGTGCGACACGGCGGGACGGCTGCACAACAAGCAGAATTTGATGAACGAGCTGGCCAAGCTGCGCAAGATCATCGACCGCGAGTGTCCCGACTCGAGCTGTGAGACGCTGCTGGTGCTGGACGCCACGACCGGGCAGAACGGGCTGATTCAGGCGCGGGTGTTCAAGGAAACGGCGGGCTTGACGGGCATTATCCTGACGAAGCTGGACGGCACGGCCAAGGGCGGTATCGTCGTGGCCATCGCACAGGAGCTGAAGGTTCCCGTGAAATTTGCGGGCGTGGGCGAGGGCATCGACGACCTCAAGCCCTTTGACGCAAAAGAGTTCGTGCAGGACATTCTGTAAGGGGGTGCTTGGGATGAAATTCGTATTGGCCTCCCACAACAAGGGAAAAATCGCAGAGATGCAAGCGGTACTGGGTGCGCTGGGCGTGGAGGTCGTCACGCCGGACACGCTCGGTGTCACCGTAGACGTGGAGGAAACGGGCGAGACGTTCGCTCAGAACGCGGCGCTGAAGGCGCGCGCCATCCGTGACGCGAGCAGCCTCCCCGCCATTGCGGACGACTCCGGCCTCTGCGTCAACTGGCTCGGCGGCGCGCCGGGCGTGTACTCCGCCCGCTACGGCGGGCTGGACGACGACGCGGCGCGGTACCGCCTGCTGCTGCAAAACCTGCGCGGCGCGACCGACCGCAGCGCGTATTTCCACACGTCCATCGTCTGCGCCTTCCCCAACGGGGACGAGCTGACGGCGGAGGGCGAGTGTCAGGGGACGATCGCCTTTGCGCCGATGGGCGAGGGTGGCTTCGGCTACGACCCGGTGTTCTTCGTGCCGTCCCTGCGCAAGACGTTCGCGCAGCTGACAAGCGAGGAAAAGAACGCCATTTCCCACCGCGGCAATGCCCTGCGGGCGTTCGCCGACGAACTCAAGAGCTATTTGGAGAAGAACGGATATGGAACTGACAAGTAAGCAGCGGGCGCAGCTTCGCGCCCTCGCCAACGACCTTGACACCATTGTGCAGGTCGGCAAGGACGGTATCGGCGACAACCTCATCAAGCAGGTCAGCGACGCGCTGGAGGCGCGGGAGCTGATCAAGGGGCGTGTGCTGGAAAACTCCCTGCTCACCGCCCGTGAGGCGGCGGAGCAGCTCTCGGTGGCCGCACGGTGCGAGGTGGTGCAGGTCATCGGCAGCAAGTTTGTCCTCTACCGAATGCAGCACGACAAGGCGCGGCGCAGGATCGAGCTAATCAAAGCGAAGAAGCGCGTATGAATATCGGTATCTACGGCGGGACGTTCGACCCGCCCCACATGGGACACATTGCGGCGGCGAAGGCCGCCATCCGCCAGCTCGGGCTGGACAAGCTCCTCCTCATCCCCGACCGCGTGCCGCCGCACAAATCGCTGCCGGAGGGCTGCGCCGCGCCGGAGCAGCGGCTGGAAATGGCCGTGCTGGCCACGGCGGAGCTTGGCCGATGTGCGGAGGTCAGTGACCGTGAGCTGCGCCGCGAGGGAAAGAGCTACACCGCCGACACGCTTTCGGAGCTGCGGCGCGAGTACCCGGAGGACACACTGTGGCTGCTGATGGGGTCGGATATGTTCCTGAGCCTGCACACGTGGCACGCGCCGGAGCTCGTGATGGCGCTGGCCAACATTGCGCCGTTCAGCCGTGAGGCAGCAGACGAGAGTGCGGCCTTTGCCGCGCAGAAAACACGCTTGGAGCGCGACTACGGCGCGCACATTGAAATCGTGCAAAACCCGGAGGTACGGGTGCTGTCCTCCACGGAGGTGCGGTGCGCCCTCGCCTCGGGCGGCGGACAGGCGCTGCTGCCGAGCGCGGTGTACGGCTACATCCTGCGCAAGCAGCTCTACGGCACGCACACGGTGCTGACCGACCTCACGCCGGACGCGCTGCGGCCCATCGCGCTGAGCTACCTCAAGCCAAAGCGGATGCCCCACGTGCTGGGGACGGAGCAGGAGGCGGTGCGCCTCACGCGCCGCTACGGCGGGGACGAGACGCAGGCGCGTATCGCCGCGCTGCTGCACGACTGCACGAAGAAGCTCGATATGGCGCAGCAGCTTGAACTATGCGAGCAGTATAACATTGCGCTGGACGAGCTGGAGCAGACAGCGTTGAAGCTGCTGCACAGCAAGACCGGCGCGGCCATCGCCCGGAGCGTCTTTGGTGTGGAGGACGCGGTGTATGACGCCATTTTCTACCACACCACGGGAAAGCCGGACATGACGCGGCTGGAGAAGATCATCTATCTTGCGGACTACATCGAGCCGACGCGGGACTTCCCCGGCGTGGACGAGCTGCGGAAAACCGTCTACGAGGACTTGGACAAGGGGCTGCTGATGGGGCTAACCATGACGATACGGGAGATGGAGGCCATGGGCAATCCCGTCCACCACATGACCCGCGACGCGCGGGATTATCTACTGAAAAGAGGGGTACAATGAAAACACCGAAGGAACTGGCACTGCTGGCGGCAAAGGCGCTGTCGGACAAAAAGGGCAAGGAGATCCGAGTCTTGGAGATCGCGGAGCTGACCACGCTGGCGGACTATTTCGTGCTGGCCACCGGCTCGTCCAACACGCAGATCAACGCGCTCGTGGACAATGTGGAAAAGGTGCTGACGGAGGAGGCCGGAGAAGAGCCGCTCCACCGCGAGGGCTACCGCGGCGGCACATGGGTGCTGCTGGACTACGGCTGCATCGCCATCCACGTCTTCAATCAGGAGGCGCGGGCGTTCTACGGGCTGGAGCGGCTTTGGCAGGACGGCAAGCCCATCGACCTGACGGGCGTCATCGACGAACACGAATGAGCGAAACCGCTCTCCCGACAAAAAACAGGGGTTGACAAGCGGGGAAAAAGCGATACAATAGTAGACGATATCGTTCAAGGCGATGATGGGAAAAAGACAGGGCAGGCTCGCCGAAAGAGAGTCGGCGGCTGGTGTGAGCCGATGGGAGCGTCCTGTTGTACTGGCCCCGGAGCCTTCCGTCTGAACAGGGCGGGACGGGTGCGTCACGTTACGGCGCGGCCTTTTAAGAAAAAGGCACTGAGCGCCGCGAGGGTGACCTGCGGCGAAAGCAGGGTGGTAACACGCTTTTTGCGTCCCTGACCGTGTACGGCGGTCAGGGACTTTTTCTCTGCGAAGCATAAAATTCACATACAAGGAGAAGCAGCATGAATTACGATTTTGCGGCCATTGAGAAGAAATGGCAGGCCAACTGGGAGAAGACGAAACCCTATGCCGCCGTCACAGGCGACAAGCGTCCCAAGTTCTACGGCCTCATTGAGTTCCCCTACCCCTCCGGGCAGGGACTGCACGTGGGGCATCCGCGCCCCTTTACGGCGATGGACATCGTCACGCGCAAAAAGCGCATGGAGGGCTACAACGTTCTCTTCCCTATCGGATTTGACGCCTTCGGTCTGCCCACGGAGAACTACGCCATCAAGAACCACATCCACCCCGCCATCGTCACGAAAAACAACATTCAGAACTTCACGAGCCAGCTCAAAATGCTGGGCTACGGCTTTGACTGGGATCGCTGCGTAGACACGACCGACCCCAAGTACTACAAGTGGACACAGTGGATCTTCCTTCAGATGTTCAAGCACGGCCTCGCCTACAAGTCCACCATGCCCGTGAACTGGTGTACAAGCTGCAAGTGCGTGCTGGCCAACGAGGAGGTCGTCAACGGCGTGTGCGAGCGCTGCGGCAGCGAGGTCAT